>DAOUAK010000159.1:0-42251 GCA_034433695.1 Chloroflexia bacterium | reverse complement strand
CGGCTTCCGTCTCCCTCCCGGCCAGCCCCGCTCGCATTACCTCCTTCCCGGCCGCAGGGTCTTTCCCTGCTTTCCCCCTTTTACCCCATCCCCCTTCCCGCTCTCCTTCCCCTCGCAGGTCCATTATAGCACACTTTCGTGAACTTGTCAATACCTATTTCAAGAATCTTTAGAATTCCAAGATATTGGGGTGTGAGTATATCAAGAAAAGTGCATCATCTTCATCTGCATCGGGCTGCTTGTAGAAATACTCCCTGTGCAGCGGCCGATGACCAAGCCGCCGTCGGGGGTCGGCAGATGAGAGCATGGCCGGCCCCCGGCCGGGGTGTGTCCCGCTTGGGAACAGGGTAACGGGCGGGGGTAAGACATTGCCATGCCCCTGCCCGGCTTATCCGCGCCGGCAAAGTTTGCGCGTCCGGGCAAGGTGTAGTAGAATAGAAACTCCCGAGATCGAGCGGGGACGAGCAGGGGCGCAACGGAATTGCGCTCCTTCGGAGGCAATGGGCAGGTCCGTTGACAGGTTCGTCCGGTTTCCCGTTCCGGTGGCTCGAGCGATTGCGGGAGGTATCCGCCTGACCCCGCGCTCCGTTCCGGCCGGCCGTGGGGGTCGGGCCCGCCATGGCAAGGCGGATTGCCGGTCGGCCCGACCTGGGGGGCCGGCAGGGCACGGGGCAGACATCGGCCGGCAGGGCGAGGAGGGCCGGTATGGCCAATCCGATTTCGGCCTTTATGGGGCTGTTTAGCCGCGACCTGGGCATTGACCTGGGCACCGCTACCACCCTGGTGTACGTGCGCGGCCGAGGCATCGTCATCGGGGAGCCTTCGGTGGTGGCCATCGAGCGGAAGAGCAAGGCGGTGCTGGCCGTCGGCGAACAGGCCAAGGAGATGGTGGGCAAGACGCCGGCCAACATCGTGGTTATCCGTCCCCTCAAGGACGGCGTCATCGCCGACTTTGACGTGGTCCAGCAGATGCTGATCTACTTCATCCGGAAGGCCCACGAACGCGCCCGTGGCCTCCTGGGGCGCCCCAGCCCACGGGTCATCATCGGCGTGCCGAGCGGCGTGACCGAGGTCGAGCGGCGGGCGGCCAAAGACGCCGCCATCAACGCCGGGGCCCGCGAGGCCTATACCATCGAGGAGCCGATGGCCGCGGCCATCGGGGCCGGCCTGCCGGTGACCGAGCCCCGGGGCAGCATGATCGTGGACATCGGCGGCGGGACGACCGAGGTTGCCGTGATCTCCCTGGAGGGCGTGGTCGTCTCCCGCTCCATCCGCACCGCCGGAGATGAGATCGACGAAGCCATCATCGCCTTTGCCCGCAACGCCTTCAACCTCCTCATCGGTGAGCGGATGGCCGAGCGGGCCAAGATTCTGGCCGGCTCCGCCTTCCCCCTGGAGGAAGAACGCTGGGTCACGCTGCGCGGCCGCGACCTCCTCACCGGCCTGCCCAAGGAGATCGAGGTCAGCAGCGTGGAACTGCGCGAGGGCATCGCCGGCCCGGTGAACCGCATCGTCGAGGAAATCCGCACCGCCATCGAGGAGACTCCGCCCGAACTCCTGGCCGACATCATGGAACAGGGCATCGTTCTGGCCGGCGGCGGCGCCCTCCTCCTGGGGCTGGACCGGCGCGTCGCCCACGAGACCCGCATCAAGGTGCGCATCGCCGACGACCCGATGACCTGTGTGGCCCGGGGCTGCGGGGCCATCGTCGAGAACTTTGAGCGTTACCGCAAGATCGTCCTGGCCAGCCAGCGCCTCCGCCCCATTCCGGTTACAACCTAGGGCAACCACCCGCATTGCTCCTGCAGGGGGCCGTGATGCGCCGTTCAACCGTTCTGATCCTGGTCCTGGTGGCCGTATGCCTGCTCTTGCTCCTGGCCGACCGGGTGGCCGGGTTGGGGATGGTCAAGGGGGCACTTGCCTGGGTCCTCGGCCCGCTTCAGCGCGCCTTTTACGCCGGCGGAGAAGAGGCCGGCGACTTCTGGGAGCGCCTGCGGGAGGCGGAACGGCTCCAGGAGGAGAACAAGCGCCTGTGGGCGGTGGTGGAACAACTGACCACCGAAAACCTCCGCTATCGGGAAATCGAGCATGAAAACCAGGAATTCCGTGCCCTCCTGGGGCTGCGGGATCGCTATCCGGAACTGGAACTCCTGGAGGCGGAGGTCATCGGGCGGGATCCCACCGGCTGGCAGCAAACCCTGCGGGTCGGCTGGACCGCCCGCGAAACGCCCCCGGAGGTCCGGGAGGGCATGGCGGTCATCGCCCCGGCCGGCCTGGTGGGGCGGGTCATCCGGGTTTACCCCAACGCCGCCGACGTCCTCCTCATCACCGATATCGGCAGTTCCATAAGCGCCGTCGTCCAGACCGAGGGCCGGCCCACCGGCATCGTGGACGGGCGCTGGCAGGAGGGTACTCGCCTCATCATGCGCTACCTGCCCCAGGGGGCGGTCCTTCACGAGGGCGATTGGGTGCTCACCTCGGGCCTGCGTCTGCCGCCCTTTGAGGAGGAGGGCTTTCCTCCGGGCATTCCGATCGGCCGTATCCTCCACCTGGTAACGGTGGCGGACCTGCATCAGCAGGTAGAACTTGTACCGGCCGTGGATTTCGAGCGGCTGGAGTGGGTTTCCATCGTTCTGGGGAGCAAGTCGCCCTGATTGGGGCGCGTGGAGCCCAGCGTCTGGCCGGCGGAGGGGTCTTTCGCCGGCGGTGAGGTCCGGGTGGTCTACGGAATTATGCTGGTTGCCCTTCTCCTGGCCCTGGTCCAGGCCGGCCCGATGCCGCGCCTCCCCTGGCTGGGGGTGCGACCCGACCTGGTCTTCCTGATCGCCCTGGCCTGGGGGATGGTACGGGGAAGCGCGGAGGGGGCCATCGTCGCCTTCGGCGGAGGACTGGCGCTGGACATCCTTTCTGCCTTTCCCCTGGGCGGCCAGGCCCTGGCCCTCCTGCTTACGGTCGTGGCCCTGAGTTGGCTGGGCGCCCCCTTCTACCGGGGGAACTTGCTCTTTCCCGTAGCGGGAGCGTTCCTGGGAACCTGGGCCTATCACCTCCTGCTCCTCCTGCTCGCCCGGCTTTTCGGCCAGGCGGTGGCCTGGGGCGGCACGCTCCGGTATGAGGTCCTGCCCCTTTCCCTGGTGGAGGCGGCCCTGATGCTCCCGGTGTACTGGCTCCTGGACCGGCTGGACCGGCGAACGCGCCGTCGGCTCGCTTGAGTGGATGGCTGAGGGGAATCCGGTGCTTTCGAAGAAGCAGAGTTTCTTCCTGCGCCTGGGGATCGGCCGTTTCTTTCTCCTGGCCCTCTTTGTCCTGGTGGCCTCGCGGCTGTGGTATCTCCAGATCGTGGAAGGGGCGCGCTACCGTCAGGCAGCCGAGATCAACCGGCGGCGCACGTTGCCGATTTCCCCTTTGCGGGGGCGCATCTTTGACCGAACGGGGCGGGTGCTGGCCGATAACATCCCCAGTTTCTCCGTCCTGGCCATGGTGGAAGACCTGCCCAAAGGCGCGGAGCGGGAACGGATGCTGGACCGCCTCTGCGTCCTGCTGGAGTGTTCAGGAACGCTCCGGGGCAATCCCCGGCTCCTGGGGGAAGAGAAGCGCCGGGTGCTTTACGCCTGGCTGGCCGGCCGGGTGGGCACGTTGGCGCCGGAAGAAGGGGGGAGCGGGATTGTCCCCCCGCAGGAGATGTCTCCTTTTACCCTGACCCTGCATCTGGACGAGGAAGAAGCCGTGTGGCTGCGGGGGTATATTTCCGACACGGCCGGCCTCACCTACACGAACCGCCTGGAAGAGGCCCTCCGGGAAAACGCCGGCCCGCCCTACCTGCCGGTGCTCCTCCAGAGCGACGTCCCCCGCGACCGGGCCCTGGTCCTGGAGGAACACCGGCAGGATTTTCCCGGCGTCTTTGTCCAGGTCGAGCCGCGCCGCATCTACCCCACAGGCTCACTGACGGCCCATGTGGTCGGCTACATCGGCCGCATCAGCCCGGAGGAATTCGCTTCCCTTAACCCCGATCCTCGGAGCGGGCTGCCGCAGCGTTACCTGGAAAGCGATTCCCTGGGCAAGGTGGGGGCCGAGCGGGCCTATGAGGACCTCCTGCGGGGGAAACTGGGCTTCCGGGAAATCCAGGTGGACGCATCCGGCCATCCGGTGGGCGCACCCTTCCGGGAGGAGCCGGCCCAGCCCGGCTACGACATCGTCCTGACGCTGGACACCGAACTCCAGGAAAAGGTCACCGAAATCCTGCAATCGTACATCGAGCAGGCCAACCGCAACCGCCCTTCCTACTACCGGCCGATCTACAGCGGCGTGGCCATCCTGATGGACCCTCGCAACGGGCAGATTCTGGCCATGGTCAGCCTGCCGACCTATGAGAACAACATCTTTGTCCGGGGAACCGATGCTGCGGCGCTCCGGGGCCTCCTGGAGGACCCCCACCATCCCCTGTTCAACCGGGCCATCGGCGGGGAGTTTCCGCCGGGGTCCACCTTCAAACTGGTGGTGGCCTCGGCCGGGCTGCAGGAGGGGGTGATCACCCCCAGGACGCGCATCTACGACCCCGGCTACCTTCTGGTGCCCAACCGCTACGATCCCACCCTTCCCCCACAGGTCTTTCCCTGCTGGCTACGGAGCGGGCACGGCTGGCAGGATGTCGTGGCCGGCATCCAGCACTCCTGCAACGTCTTTTTCTTCACCGTGGCTGGGGGAACGCCGGAAAACAACTACCAGGACGGCCTGGGGGTCGAGCGCCTGGTGCGTTATGCCCGGGCCTTTGGCTATGGGGAAGTTGGGCTGGGTTTCCCCGGCGAGGCGGCGGGCCTTCTCCCGACGCCGCAGTGGAAGGAGGAAGTGCTGGGTGAACCGT
Source organism: Chloroflexia bacterium (assembly GCA_034433695.1). Taxonomy (GTDB): domain Bacteria; phylum Chloroflexota; class Chloroflexia; order DTKN01; family DTKN01; genus JASFBA01. The sequence continues at coordinate 37,393 of DAOUAK010000159.1, read as the reverse complement.
GGGTGCAGGGGGATGTGTACAATATGGCCATCGGCCAGGGAAACATCCTGGCCACGCCGCTCCAGGTGCTCAACGCGGCGGCAGCCGTGGCCAACGGTGGCACCCTCTACCGTCCCCAGTTGCTGCTGCGGGTGCTGGACAGAGAGGGAGGCATCGTCCGGGAATTTCAGCCGGAGGTGATCCGCCGGGTGCCGGTGGATGCAGAGTACCTGGAGTTGGTGCGGCAGGGGATGCGCCGGGTGGTGAGCGAATCGTACAACGCCTATGCCCGGAACGCGGTGGTGCCGATAGCCGGCAAGACCGGGTCGGCGGAGTTCGGGCCTTTTCTGCGTCCGGGCATCCGTCAGGCCCACGCCTGGTTTGTGGCCTTTGCTCCCTACGAGGACCCGCAACTGGCCGTCGTGGTGCTGGTTGAGGGGGGTGGCGAGGGCAGCCGGGTGGCGTTGCCGGCCGTGGTAGACATTGTGAATTACTATTTCAGCCGATAAGGAGCGGGCGAATGGAAGAAAAAGTTCGGCTCAAGGGCGAACGGCAGGGTTTACGTCTCTTCCTGGACGAGGAGGCCCCGTTTGCGGAAATTCTGGCCGGCCTGGAGCGGCAGTTGCAGCGCGGCGAGGGCTTTTTCCGTGGGGCCAGCCTGATGGTGGACGTGGGCAACCGGGAGTTGAACCGGGATGAAGTGCTGGCGCTGGCCGCCCTCCTGGAGAAGTGGGGGGTGGAACTGCGGGCCCTGGGCACGGACAACCGCCAGAGCCGTGGGGCCATCCGGGAGGCCGGGCTGCGCTCCGTCCCCTCGAGCGCGGCCCCGGCGCCCCCACCCGAGTCCCCCCAGCGCCCCTCGGCCAGCACCGACGCCCTCTTTATCACCCGCACCGTCCGCTCCGGGCAATCGTTTCGCCACCACGGGGCCATCACCGTCGTCGGCGACGTCAACCCGGGGGCCGAAGTGATTGCCGGAGGCGACATCGTGGTCTGGGGCCGGCTGCGGGGCCTGGTCCATGCCGGGGCCATCGGCGACGAGCGGGCCATCGTCTGCGCCCTGGAACTGGCCCCCACCCAGTTGCGCATCGCCGGCCTGGCCGCCCGTCCTCCGGAGGAAAGCGCCCCTTCGGCCGGCCCGGAGGTGGCGCATATCGAGGGCGGACGCATCGTCGTCGAACCCTGGGATGCCTTCCGGCGGGGATAACCGCCGGCGCGGGGGGCGGGACTGTAACCGTATCGTAAGTTTGGGCACTTGTGTTTTTGTTACGGGTGATATAGGATGAGAAGCAAGATTTTTGACTAAAATCGCTTTTTGAGGTATAAAAGGAGCATCATCCGGCGTTTTTCAGGAGGATGCAGAATGGCCAAGGTTATCACCATTACCTCGGGGAAAGGAGGCGTGGGCAAGACCACGGCGACCGCCAACCTGGCCACCGCCCTGGCCATGCTGGGGCAGCGGGTGGTGGCGATTGATGTGGACATCGGCCTGCGCAATCTGGACATCGTGATGGGGCTGGAAAACCGCATCGTCTACGACCTGGTGGACGTCGTGGAAGGACGCTGCCGGCTCCGACAGGCCATGATCAAAGACAAACGTCTTCCCGACCTCTACCTGCTTCCGGCCGCCCAGACGCGGGACAAGACGGCGGTGAGTCCGGCCGATATGATCGAAGTCTGTCGCCAGTTGCGGGGAGAATTCGACTTTATCCTCATCGACAGCCCGGCCGGCATCGAGCAGGGCTTCAAGAATGCCGTGGCCGGGGCCGACGAGGTGGTAATCATCACCACGCCGGAGGTCTCGGCCGTGCGCGACGCCGACCGCATCATCGGCCTGGTGGAGGCCGAGGAAAAGGGCGTGCCGCAACTCGTCATCAACCGCCTGAACATGGCGCTGGTGCGGCGGGGGGAAATGCTCAGCGTGGAGGATGTGGGAGAGATTCTGGCGATTCCCCTCCTGGGAATCGTCCCGGAGGACGGCCACATCCTCATCTCCACCAACCGGGGGGTCCCCGTGGTGCTGGAGAACCGCTCGCCGGCCGGCCAGGCCTTTCTCCAGATCGCCCGCCGGCTGATGGGTGAGGATGTGCCCATCACCCTGCCGGAGGAACCGTCGCTCCTGGACCGGCTGGTCCGCTGGATGGGTCGCCGGAGTCCGGCCCCGTCGTAGGCTTCCCCGTAGCCGGGAGTGGCCCGTAGCCTGAAACGGAGGTTGAACTGTGGAAGCCGTGCGCAAACTCTTCGGACGCCGCCCCAAGAGTTCGGCCATCGCCAAGGAGCGGCTGCAACTCGTCCTGGTTCACGACCGGGGCTTTTCCCCGCAACTCCTGGAGACGCTCAAAAGCGAAATCCTCTCCGTCATCTCCAAGTATGTGGAAGTGGACCACAACGGCATCGAAGTGCACATCACCCGCAGCGAGCGTCAGGACCGGCTGGTGGCCAACATCCCGGTACGACGGACGGCCCTGCGCTGAGCCTGCCCTCGCCGGACCCGGAGCAAAACCGATGGACCGGGAGGTACAACAAGACCCCGGCCGGATCGAAATCGTGGGGAGGCCGGTCTCTTTGACAGCCCACCGGGGGCGGGAGTATAATCGGGCCTGGGGCGAAAGCCCGAACCTTACCGGCCGGGGTCCGGCTACCGGACGGGTGGCCTGCCGGCCCCCACGATAGGAGGACCCGATGGGCAAGACCGCAGGAATCGTCCTCTTGCTAAGCCTGCTGGTCGCCTGCGGCGGCACTCCCACGCCGGTGGAACTGGAGGCGGAGGAGTATGCCGTTTACGCTGCGGTGATTCGGGCGATGTACCTGCCCGGTCCGAGTCAAATCGTCATCGAGAACCGAACCACAACGCTTGATTTAGACCTTGGCAGGATCAGCGAAATTTGCCCGGCATCGCCGAGACGACGCTCGACAGTTTCCGCATCCGGAACGCCGAACCGATGACGCTCACGAACCGCCTGCCCTTGCGGCTGCCCTATGTGTGGATCAGTGAGCAGGAGGTAAAGGAAATCTTTCGGGATTCCCAGGGCTGGAAAAGGTTCTACGAGCGCTATCCGGGTTCTCAGGGCATTATGGAATTTTCCCGCGTGGGGTTCAACTCCGACCTGACCCAGGCCCTGGTCTATGTGGGCAACCAGAGCGACTGGCTGGCGGGTGCCGGGTACTATGTGCTTCTGGTCAAAGAGGGAGGAACCTGGGTGGTGCGCAACCGGATTATGGTGTGGATTTCTTAGTGCGCGTGTTGCGTGATGCGTGTTGCGTGATGCGTGTTGCGTGTTGCGTGCAAGGTGTAACATAACTCAGGAGGGCCGGTGATGGAAGAGAAGGAGGCCGTCCGCCGGCGAATCGAGGAACTGCGTCGGGAGATCGAGTTTCACAACTATCGCTATTACGTGCTCGATTCCCCGGTCATCAGCGACGCCGAGTACGACCGCCTGTACCGCGAACTCCTGGAACTGGAGGAAGCCCACCCCGAGTTCATCACCCCCGATTCTCCCACCCGCCGCGTCGGCGGGGAACCGATGGAGGGCTTTGAGCGGGTCACCCACCCGGCTCCCATCCTCAGCCTGGATAACGCCTTCAACACCGACGACCTCTACGCCTGGCGTGAGCGGATCCTGCGGCTTCTCCCCCCGGGGACGCGCCTTTCCTACACCGTGGAGCCCAAGATCGACGGCCTGACGGTGGTCCTGCACTACCGCGACGGCCGGCTGGTCCTTGGAGCCACCCGGGGCAACGGCGAGGTCGGGGAGGACATCACCGCCAACCTGCGCACCATACGCACCCTGCCGCTCCGCATCCCCGTCGCCGGGGATACGGCAGTGCCGCCTTTCCTGGTCGTCCGCGGCGAAGCCTACATCCCCATCGCCGACTTTGAGAAGATGAACCGGAAACTGGCCGAGGAGGGGGAAAAGACCTTTGCCAACCCCCGCAACGCCGCCGCCGGCACCCTCCGCCAGTTGGACCCGCGGGTAGTGGCTTCCCGCCCCCTGAGGTTGTGGTGCTATGCCATCGTCGCCGCCGAAGGGGAAATCCCCACCTCCCAGTGGGAAACGCTGGAATACCTCCAGGCGCTGGGTTTCCCGGTGGTGCGCGAGCGAGCCCGTTTCGACGACTTTGAGGAGATGGTCCGGTACTGCCTTTCCTGGATTCCCCGCCGCGATACCCTGTCCTTCGAGGCCGACGGCCTGGTGATCAAGGTGGACGACCTGCGCATCCAGGAACAAGTGGGGGTGGTCGGCCGGGCGCCCCGGGGGGCCATCGCCTTCAAGTTCCCGGCCCGCGAGGCCACCACCCGCCTCCTGGACATCGGGGTCAACGTGGGGCGCACCGGCGTGGTCACCCCTTACGCCATCCTGGAGCCGGTGGAACTGGCCGGGGCCACCATCCGCAAGGCCACCCTCCACAACTTTGATTACATCCGGGAGAAAGACATCCGCATCGGCGACCGCATCCTGATCAAGCGCTCCGGCGACGTCATCCCCTACGTGGTCGGGCCGATTCCCGATGTGCGCGACGGCAGCGAGCGCCCCTATGAGATGCCCCGGACCTGTCCATCCTGCGGGGGGCCGCTGGTGCGGGCGGAGGAAGAGGTGGCCGTCTACTGCCTGAACCCGGCCTGTCCGGCCCAACTGGTGCGCCGGGTGGAGTACTGGGCCGGCCGCAACCAGATGGACATCGCCGGATTGGGCCGGCAGCAGGCCGCCCTGCTGGTGGAGGAGGGCCTCCTGCACGATGTGGCCGACCTCTACTTTCTGCGCCCGGAAGACCTCCTGCGGCTGGAGGGCTTTGCCGAAAAGGCTACCGAAAACCTCCTGCGGGCCATCGCCGCCTCGAAGAAGCGTCCCCTGGCCCGGGTCCTTTCGGCGCTGGGCATCCGCCGCGTCGGGAGCACGGTGGCGGAACTCCTGGTGGAGCACTATCCCAGCCTGGAGGCCCTGGGCCGGGCCACCCGGGAGGAACTGGAGACCATCCCCGGCATCGGTCCCTTCACCGCCCAGGCCGTTGTGGAGTGGTTTGCCGACGAACGGAACCGGGCCCTGCTGGAGAAACTGAAGCGGGCCGGGGTGCGCCTGGCCGAGGAGCGGGCCGCGCCGGCCGCCCCGCCGACGCTGGCCGGCCGTACCTTTGTCATCACCGGGACCCTTCCCACGATGACCCGCGAGGAGGCCATCGCCTACATCCGCGCCCACGGCGGCCAGGTGAGCGAGAGCGTTTCCCGGAAGACCGACTTCCTGGTGGTGGGAGAATCCCCCGGCGGGACCAAATACCGGCGGGCCCAGGAACTCCATATCCCGATGATTGACGAGGCCGAACTGCGGCGGATGGCCGAAGGCTAAAAGCCGTTGTTCCGAACCAGGGTCAGTTCACACCGGATTTAGGAGGAAACGATGTCGCTTCTTGCCGGCAACCTGGGAGCGGTGCAGCATCTTCTGGACGAGGCCGGCCTGCCCTGGGGCGTCTGCGCCGGGGCGGCGGCCCACCTCTACGGCATCCGCCGGCCGATTGAGAACGTGGACATCCTCCTTCCACCGGGCCGGCTTCAGCAGGCGCGCGACCTCCTGGGGCAGAAGGGCCATGCCGCCCAGTACGATGGGCACATCCTCCTCTGGCGGGGCATCAAACTCTTCGACGACCTGAGCGTGACCATCTCCGGCCGGCGCCATCCCTTCTTCATGGATGCCCTGATGGAGAGCCGCCTGTGCCGACAGATGCTCCTGGGCTCCCGCGTCCTGGTCCTCGCCCCCGAGGACGTGCTGGTCCACAAGGCGCTGCTTGCCCAGGCCGACCGTTCTCCCGGGAAACATCACCGGGAAGACCTCCTGGCCATCGTCCGGAGGCAGAAGGAGGCGCTGGACCTGGGCTATCTGCTTCGCCGCCTGGAAATCTGCCAGGCCCGGCAGCCGGTCCAGCCCCTTTTGGAGGAGGCCGGCCTCACCCTGCCCGAATGACCGGAGGGTCCCATGCCCCTTTCCCGGAAAACGTCCCCGGCCGGGCCGGCTCTGCCCCTCGAAGGGGAACGGGTGCGTATCCGGGCTCTGGAACGGGAAGACCTGGACCGCCGCCAGGCCTGGAAGCCGTTCAACGACCCCCTGCACCTCATCTGGGATATGCCCCCCTGTAGCGCCCCGGAAAACGACCGCTGGTTCGCCGTGATGACCGACGGAAAACGCCATCTGGCCTACGGCGTGGAGGACCGTTCCGGGAAACTCATCGGGATGCTCTCCCTGCGGGAAATCTCCTGGGGGCACTCTGCCCGTCTGGGCATCGCCTTCGCCCCCACCCACGTCGGCCGGGGTTACGGTACCGAGAGCCTCCGCCTCTTCCTCCCCTATGCCTTCCTCACCCTGGGGCTGGAGAGGATCGTCCTGGACGTGGCGGCGGCCAACCTCCGGGCCGTGCGCTGCTACCGGAAGGTGGGCTTTCGCCGGGTCGGGACCTTCTGGCAGCAGGTGGACGGCTATGTGGACCCCGGACTTTTCGACTCCCCCGAATACGCCTCCCTGCGCCCCCTCTTCCGCTGGTCCTGGGGACGGACGGAGACGCTGTACTACGATATGGAGTTGAGGCGGGCGGACTGGGAAAGGGACGCGGTGTACCGTCCCCCTTCTTCCTGACGTAGAGCACCGAATCCATCAGGGCCACCACCGCCCCACATCGTGGATCGCCCGGACCGTCTCCCGCACCGCCTCGTCCCCGCCGAGGGCGGCGAGGGCCGGCCCCAGGGCGCGGAGGTCGCCGAGGAGGTCCCGGCGCGGACGGGCGGCCAGGGCGCGCAGCGTCTCCGGCCAGGGACTGTAGGCGGCGCGGCGGTCCTGCCGGGCCCAGGCGGCCCAGTGGGGGGCCAGGCCGGCCAGGGCCCGGGCGCGGGCGAACTTCCCCTCAATCTCCCGGGCAGCCTCCAGGGCCTGGCGGAGGGTCTGCTCCTGAAGGTCGGGCGGGAGGTGGGGGGCCAGGCCGGCCAGGGCCTCGGCGCGGGCGCGTTCATCCCCAATCTCCCGGGCGGCCTCCAGGGCCTGGCGGAGGAGGTCCTCCGGGAGGTGGGGGGCCAGGCCGGCCAGGGCAAGGGCGCGGGCGCGTTCATCCTCAATCTCCCGGGCGGCCTCCAGGGCCTGGCGGAGGAGGTCCTCCGGGAGGCGGGGGGCCAGGCCGGCCAGGGCCCGGGCGCGCTGTCCGGGGTCCGATACCTGCCGGGCGTAGGCCAGCGCCGCCACCAGGCCCAGAACCCCCTTTTCCACCGCCGCGACCAGGAGGGCAGGCGGGATGTTCCCGGCCAGGCTGTGGATGCTGCTCTCGATGAGGGCGTAGCGCACCTGCCGGCCCAGCGCGGCCGGGTTCTTTTTCCCCTCGGCCTCTGCCCACTGCCGGGCCAACTCCAGGTCGGCCAGGTAGCCGGCATAGTTCCCCTCGGCGGCGTGGCGGGCCTCGGCCCAGACCTGGCGCTCCTTCCCCTCGGCCACCAGCGCGTGCAGTTCCTCCCAGCGCTCCCCGCCGGCCAGATGCGCCCCCAGGTGGCGGAGCCCGTAGCCGCCGTCAGCCCCGGCCAGGCGGCCCCAATCCCCGCCGGCCAGGTCCAGGTAGTGGTCGGCGATGCGCCGGTGGGCCTCCCGCGTCCGCCCGGCCATTTCCTCCACCAGCCTCTGGTCCGCCACCGTCAGTCTCTCCGGGGTCATCTCCCCCCGGAAAAAGTCGCGCAGGCTGGCGTGATAGAGGCGAAAGCCCTCCTCCGTCTTGTAGATGAAGGCGGCCCACTCCTCCTGCAGCAGTCGCCTCAACCGGTACGCGTCCCCCTGCAGGCCGAGCCACCTTTGCAGGTATTCCAGGGGGACCGGCTCGCCGGCCGCGGCCAGCCCGGCCAGGAGGGGGGCGTACAACCGGTCCCAATCCTTCTTCTCGCGCCAGCCTCCCCAGTACTCGGCATAGTAGCCGACCAGCCCCTCCGGCAGCCGCTCCAGGTCCAGGGGAGCGCGCCTGCCCTCCCGGATTTCCCTCACCACGTGGTAGAGGTACATCCAGTTGCCGGCGCTCTTTTCCCGCAACACCCGGACAAAGGTCTCCCTGTCGTACCCGCGGGCATCCAGTTGCCCGGCGATCGCCTCCTGTCGGGCCACCCCGTCCAGGTACCGCTCCGCATCCCGCAGATTTCGCGCGTCATCGGCCCGCAGGTCCACCCGCTGCGGGTAAGGCTCGGTGTGCAGCGGGACGGGCACCGGCCGCTGGGAGAGGATGAGAAAGACGCCCAGCGGGAGCGGCCCTTTCGGCAGGCCCAGGACGTTCCCGTTGAGGCCGATGCCGGCCTCGCCCAGCCCGTCCACCACGATGACCAGCCTCTCCCCGGCCACCAGGTGCTCCGCGGCCTGGCGAATCAGGCGTTCCAGGAAGTCCGGGGTCTCCGCCAGTTCCGCCGAGAGGGCGTCGCGGGAGGCATACGGCTCCAGGCGGTAGCGGCCCACCAGTTGGGCGGCCAGGCTCCGGAGCGCTCGCGTCACCCCGGTCGGCCCCCGGGCCTGCTCGCTGAAAAAGTGCAGGTAGCGGCGCTCCCGAACCAGGTGGGCCAGGAAGGTCGTCTTGCCCACCCCGGCCTCGCCGGTCAGCAGCCAGACGCCGCGGTCGTGCTCGTCCAGGAAGCGGTCCAGTTCCGCCTCCAGCCACTTCCGGCCGACGAAATTGTCCAGGCGCACCCGGCCGAAGACCGTATCGGGGGGGAGGTACAGGTCGGCCAGCGGCCTGTAGTCCCCACCCAGGTAGGTACGAAAGACCTGGGTGACGAGGTTTCTGTTGCCGAGGACCACCGTCCCCTGGCGGACGTCGCCCGCAATCTCAACGACCGCCCGGTAGCGGTCGGCCTCCTGGATGGCCCTGCACCGTTCCTCCTCCAGGGCCCGAAGGATGGCCTCCGTGTTCGCCACTATCTGCTCCAGGGCGCGGCTGTCCCAGAGGTCCTGCAGGGCGGGCTGGGGGGCCAGTTCCGCCTCCAGCCAGCGGAGAAAGTCGGCCGCGGCGCAGGTGGCCTCGCCCAGCCGCCCCCATTGGCCGGGATCGGCGATGCCGAGGCATTCTTGGGCGTACAGGTGGGCCAGTTGCGCCGGGTCCGGCCTGCCCCGCCGGGTGAGGAGGTCGGCCAGGAGCGGGGCCGCCTTTTCCGTGAGGAAGCGCTCGTCAAAGAAAGAGGCCGTCCACTGGGGGTACTGGCGGACGAAGGCAGCATAGGTCCGCGCCAGCGCCACCTGGAAGGCGTGCTTTCGGGGGTCGAGGCCGAGGCCGGCGCGCAACCGCTCGGCCAGGCCGCTCTCCTGGAGGACGTAGCCCAAGACGGCTTCTGCGACGGCGGCGAGAAGGGCCTCTCCGATCATCATCCGCTCCTTGCCCCGCTTCGGGCGATTTGCAGAAATGCCCCTGGACCGAGAGAAACCGGCTTGAGAGTGCAAAGCCGATTGGCCGGCCTGCCGGCCGCGCGACGTTTCCTCCGGCCGTATTGTACCACGGAGCGGGTATGGGGGCAACCGGTGAAGAGGGCATCGCCTTTGCCCTCCCCTACGTCGGCCGGGGTTACGGCACCAGGAGCCTCCGCCTCTTTCCCCGGAACCGGGATAGCCCGCCCTGCCGGGCACGTTACCCGGGAGCACGCGGATTGTGTCGGAGGAAGCCGCACATCCCTAATGCCGGAAGCAACGCTCCCCCGTGAACACCATCGTCGCCCCGAAGTCGTTGCAGGCCTGGATGACCTCGTGGTCGTTCAGCGAACCGCCCGGCTGCACCACCGCCGTCACCCCCTCGCGCAGGCCGACCTCCACCCCGTCGCGGAAGGGGAAAAAGCCGTCCGAGACCATCACCGCGCCGGCCAGCCCGCCGTGCGCTTCCTCCACCTCGGCGGCGATCTCGCGGGCGGCTTGGTCCGGGAGGGCGTCGTAGAGGACGCCGTAGCGCTCGTAGGCCAGCCGGTGGCGCAGGTTGCGGTAGGCCTTGTCCCGGGCGATCCGGGCTACGCCGACCCGGTCCTGCTCGCCGGTGCCGATTCCCACGGTTGCCCCATCCTTGACATAGAGCACCGAGTTGGAGGTCACCCCGGCCTCGACCCACCAGCCGAAGAGCATATCGGCGTACTCCCGCTCGGTCGGCTCCCGCGCGATGCGGTAGGTCTTCCCCTGGTAGGTCGCCTCGGCCAGGGTCAGGTCGGCCCGGCTGCGCACGCGGGGGAGGAAGGAGGTCTGCGCGATCAGCCCCCCGTCGATCAGGCTTCTGAACTCGACGACGCGCTCGTGGGTAAAGGTCGTCAGCCGCTCCATATTGCGGATGCGCATGAGGCGCAGATTTTTGCGCCGGCCGAGGATGCCCACCGTGCCCTCCTCATAGTCGGGGGCCACCACCACCTCGGCGTAGCGCTCGGCGATGGCCTCGGCGGTGGCCCGGTCCACCGGCCGATTCAGGGCGATGCATCCCCCGAAGGCGGCCAGGTGGTCGGCCAGGTCGGCCCGGAGGTAGGCCTCCACCAGGGTATCGGCCACGGCCACGCCGGAGGGGTTGTTATGTTTCATGATGGCGCAGGCCGGCCGCTCCCCCAGGTAGCGCAGGATGTTCAGGGCGCTATCCGCGTCGGTCAGGTTGATCTTGCCGGGATGCTTGCCCACCTGCAAGAGTTCCACATCCGAGACGAGGTAGCGCCCCGGAGCAATCGTTTCCACATCCCCCAGCATCAGGTTGCCGTTGACCAGCCGGTACAGCGCCGCCGGCTGGCCGGGGTTCTCGCCGTAGCGCAACCCCTGTCGGACGCCGCCGACCTCCCAGGTGACCTTTTCGTAGAGGAGCGTCGTCCGCCGCCCCTCGAAGACAAAGGCGATCTCCAGCCGATCGGGGAAGGGATCGGCCACCGCCGTGCGGTACTGCTTCCTCATCGGTTCGCCCATCTCATTCTCCTGACAAACAACGGACGCCGTTCCTACGCCACTACCTGTACATCCCCAAGCAACCGGTAGCCATCGGAGACGGAGGCTGGATCCTGCCGCCCCAGGTAGGAGGCGATCGCCGCGTCATAGCGGGCGGTGTAGGCAAAGGCCTTCCGGGCCAGTTCAAAGCGCTGCTCCAGGGTCAGGCGGCCTCTGCCCTCCTGTAAGGCGGCCATCAGGGGTCCATAGTCGGCCGGGTCCACCACCACGGCCACGCGCAAAAAGTTCTTTACCGCCGCCCGAATCATGGCCACGCCGCCGATGTCGATCTGGGCGCGGGCCTCCTCCACCGTCACCTCGGGCCGGGCGACCGTCTCCTCAAAGGGATAGAGGTTGCAGACGACCATATCCAGCGGCACGGCCCCGGTGCGCTTCAGGTCCGCCTGGTGGGCCGGGTTGTAGGTCTCGGCGAGCAATCCCAGGTAGATCTTGAAATCGAGCGTCTTGACCAGCCCCCCTTGCATCTCCGGCTGGCCGGTATAGTCCGAGACCCGGGTGAGGTGCCGGGCACCTTCCGTCCCCAGGAGGCCGGCGATGGCGCGGAAGGTACCGCCGGTGGAGTAAAAGTGGACCTCCGGGTTGATCTCCAGGAGGCCGGGGACGAGCCGGTCCAGGCCGGCCTTGTCCGAGACGCTGACCAGGACGTTCTGGACCAAAACCCGGTCGTCCACCTCCCGAACGATGTTGACCATCCTTGCCCTCCTCGAACACGGAACCGTCCGTGTTCATCCGCGTTCCGTCCCGATGAGCCGGCCGATTGCCTCCACCAGAAGACGATGCTCGACCGCGTGGATGCGCGCTTCCAGGTCCTCCAGGCGGTCCTCGGGCAGAATCGGCACCGCCTCCTGCAGGACGACCGGCCCGACGTCCACGCCCTCGTCGGGGACCAGGTGGACCATCACGCCGGTGTGGCCGATCTCGCCGCGCCGGAAGGCCTCGTAGGCGCGCCGGATGGCCTGTGTGCCGGGAAAGGTGCCGGGCAGGGCCGGGTGCAGATTGAGCACGCGGTAGGGAAAGTGTTGCAGGAAGGCGTTGCTCAGGACATGCATCCAGCCGGCCAGGACGACCCACTCCACCTCAAAGGCCCGCAAGATGGCGGCCAGGTCGGCGTCATAGTCCGATCGGGGGCGGCCGGCCGCCGCGTAGGGGGCCAGGGGAAAATAGACCGTCGGAACGCCTGCCCGGATCGCCCGCCGGAGGCCGTAGGCTTCCCGCCGGTTGGAGACGACCAGGGCCACCTCGACGCCAGGGAGGCGGCCGGCCGATGCCGCGTCCAGGATCGCCTGCAGGTTCGAGCCGGAGCCCGAGATGAGCACGGCGATGCGGGTCATCGCGCCCCTCCCCATTGCACCCGGGGGCCGGCCCCGGCCCAGGGCACGACTTCGCCGATGGGCACGGCCTCCGGGAGCAGGGCCCGGGCTCGGCCGGCTTCCTCCGGACTCAGGATAAGCACCAGACCGATTCCCATGTTAAAGACCCGGTACATCTCCTCCTCGCTCACCCGACCGCGCTCCTGAATCAGGCGAAAGACGGCCGGCACCTCCCAGGCGGCGCGGTCCAGGCGCACGCCGACCCCTTCGGGCAGGACGCGCGGGATGTTGCCGGGGAAGCCGCCGCCGGTGATGTGGGCCATCGCCTTGATGCGGACGCCGGCCGCCCACAGCGCCTCGACCTCGCGCAGGTAGGCCCGATGGGGGGTCAGGAGGACCTCCCCCAGCGGCCGGCCCAACTCCGGCAGCACCGTATCCCAGCCCAGGTCGCCCAGGACGCGCCGGGCCAGGGAGTAGCCGTTCGTGTGCAGGCCGGAGGAGGGCAGACCCAGGCAGAGGTCGCCCGGACGGACGTCGCGCCCGTCTACGATGGCGCCGCGCTCGACCCAGCCGACCATCGTACCCACCAGGTCAAAGGTGCCGGGGCGGTAGACGCCGGGCATCTCGGCCGTCTCGCCCCCGAGAAGGGCACAGCCGATGGCCCGGCAGGCCTCGGCACAGCCCCGGACGATCATCGCAACCCGTTCGGGATCGAGCCGGCCCATCGCCACATAGTCCAGGAAAAAGAGCGGCCGCGCCCCCTGGACCAGGATGTCGTTGAGGCAGTGGTTGACCAGGTCATACCCGACGGTATCGTAGCGGCCCATCGCCGCGGCGAGCATCGTCTTGGTGCCGACGCCGTCGGTCGAGGCGACCAGGACAGGGTCCTCGGCCCGGCGCAACGCCTCCAGGGAAAAAAGCCCCCCGAAAGGGCCGATGCCGGCCAGGACGGCAGGGGTGTAGGTGCGACAGACGGCCTCCTTCATCAGGGCCACGGCGTGCTCTCCGGCGGCGATGTCCACACCGGCGGCGGCATAGGTGCCGACCGACCTTGGCTTCGCCTGGGGGCGAATACCCTTCCCGATGTCCCGACGGTAGTGCATACCGGGGAAGCGAATCCGCCGCACCGCCTCATAGGCCCGTTCCCGAGCCCGGGGAAAACCGTCGGCCAGGGCCGTCACTGCCAGGACGCGGCCTCCGGCGGTAAAGAAACGCCCGTTCTCCCGCCGGGTACCGGCGTGGAAGACGGTCACATCGGGCAGGAGGGCAACCTCCTCCAGTCCCTCGATCTCGTCTCCGGTGGAATAGGGACCTGGGTAGCCCGGAGCGGCCAGCACCACGCAGGCCGTGCAGGCTTCCCGCCAGCGCACCTCGGTTTCTCCCAACCGGCCCTCGACGCAAGCCAGGAAGATTTCCAGGAGGTCGCTTTCCAGGAGGGGCAGGAGCACCTGGGCCTCCGGGTCGCCGAAGCGGCAGTTGAATTCGAGGACGCGGGGGCCGTGGGGGGTGAGCATCAGGCCGGCATAGAGGACCCCCACATAGGGTGTGCCCCGCCGGCGCATCCCCTCCACGGTCGGCCGCAGGATGCGGGAGACGACCTCCTCCTGCATCTCCGGCGAAAGGTACGGGGAAGGGGCATACCCGCCCATGCCTCCGGTGTTGGGCCCCCGGTCGCCGTCGGAGAGGCGTTTATAGTCCCGGGCCGGAAGCATCGGGACGACCGTCCGGCCGTCGCAAAAGGCCAGCAGGGAGACCTCTTCCCCCTCCAGCCGTTCTTCGATGACCACCTCGGCTCCGGCCGGCCCCAGGGCGCGCTCCACCATCAGGCGATGCAGGGCCGCCTCCGCCTCCTCCCGCGTTTCACATACCGTCACCCCCTTGCCTGCCGCCAGCCCACCGGCCTTGACGACAACCGGCCCTTCCTGCTGCCGCAGGTAGGCCAGCGCCGCCTCATAGTCCCGGAAGACGGCCCCGGCCGCCGTGGGGATGCCTTCCTCCTGCATAAAACGTTTGGCAAAGGCCTTGGAGCCCTCCAGTCGGGCGGCGGAAGCGCTCGGCCCAAAGGCCCGCAACCCCGCAGCCGAGAAATCGTCCACCAGGCCGGCCACCAGGGGCGCCTCCGGCCCGATCACGGTGAGGTCAATGCGTTCCTTTTGGGCCAGGAGACGCAGGGCCGGAATGTCGGTGGCGGCGATGGGGACGTTCTCGGCGATGGCCGCCGTGCCGCCGTTTCCCGGCGCGACAAAGAGATGCTCCGTCCGGGGCGATTGGGCCAGTTTCCAGGCCAGGGCATGTTCCCGGCCGCCGGAGCCAATGACCAGGATGCGCATCGGTCCTCCTCAGGCTTGACTTCTGAACCTATGTTCTGTATAATCTTCTTGCCATGCACCCAGGTTACCTGGGGCCGGGTCGGGGCGTACCTCGACCTACTGCTTCGGGAGGTAGCATGACCATCTTGGATTTTAAGGGACAGATCAAACAACTTCGACTCTTTGAAGAAGAACCGTTGCCGGGCAACACCCGTACGGGCGAGGCATACCTCGCCCATCCTAGCGATCCCGCCTTTGCCCGGAACAAGACAGAACCGGTGCACCGCTGGGTTCCCTGGATTGCCGGCTTCTCGGCAGCGTTTGTCCGCAGCGCTCTGGGACAGTACCTGCCTCATAAAGGCACCGTGTTGGACCCCTTTGCCGGCGTGGGGACAACCCTGGTGGAGGCCATCCTGGCCGGGCACTGCGCTATCGGTTTTGAAATTAATCCCTATGCGGCTCTGGCCTGCCGGGTGAAAGCGAATGCGCACCACATCGAAGTCGTTCATCTGGTGAGGGAGATGGCCCGCTTCCGGGAGTTCTTTGCCCACAAGATATCCACCGGCGAACCGCCCCGGTGCCGGCCTCCGAAGGGCTTTCGCACGCGCTCCCCCTTTTACAGTCCTGCCGTCCTGCACAAGGTCCTGCTCCTGCAGGACTTTATCGCCACCATCCAGGATGAGCCGATCCGCGACCTCTTCCGGTTGGCCTTTGCCTCGACCATGGTGTGCTATTCCAACTACTCCTACGAACCCAGTTTGGGCCGACGGACGAGTGCGGGCAAAAAAGAGATTCAGGATTTCCCGGTAGCGCAGACGATTTTGCACAAACTGAGCGAGATGGCCGAAGACATCGCCTGGATGCAAGGGCAGTTGACGGACCGAGATGTCCAGGCACAGGTCATTCAGGACTCGTGCCTGCGCTATCGCTCCTTTCTCTCTCCCGAGACGGTTGACCTGATCATTACTTCCCCTCCCTACCTGAACAACTACCACTACAACCGCAATACCCGACCTCAACTGTACTGGCTGGGGTACGCTGCTGCCCCCGGTGACTTGAGGCCTCTGGAGGAGATGAACTTTGGCCGGTACTGGCAGACGGTCCGGGAGAAGGAAGCGATCGAAGTGGAGTTTTCCCTGCCCAACACCGACCTGGTGGAGCGGTTGCAAGAACTGCGGTCGCGCCACCCGGAGAAGGGGATCTACGGAGGCAAGGGATGGGCCAACTATGCCGCTTGCTATTTCAACGATTGCTATCGGTTCGCCCAGGCGGTCTATGAGTTGCTCCGTCCCGGTGGGATGGCGGTCATCGTGATCGGCAATAGCATTCTGCAGGGCGTATACATCCCCACGGACCGCTACCTGGCGGCCATCGCTGAGGCGGCGGGCCTGGAGGTGCTCGGTATCGAGATTCCCCGCGAGACCCGTGTGGGAAACAGCATCATTCGTTCTGAAGCACGCGCGGCCAAGGCCAAGGCGTCGCATCGCCTCTATGAGGCGGTGGTCACCCTGCAAAAACGTTGACACGATGACCCTGTGGACACGTTCTGTCATAATGGCTGCCCCTGAAGATACGCCCTCACTTCGTCAATAATCACCTGGCACTGAGGTGGCCTCCCGGTCAACCTCTCCACCCAGGGTCGTCCCGGGTGTAACACATCCCATTCGGACGGTGCCTGGTCATACCGGCCTTTCCCTGGGTCATGATTCCCAAATCCATCCACAACAGTATTCCAAAGAGGCCGATAGCGCCTGATCATTTCTGCCTCCACCGGAACAATCAGGTCGCTCTCCCTTCCTTCGAGGATCATCAACCGGCAACGGAACTCGCTGATGTGCAAGTTTTTCGCCTGCCTGATGCTTCTGGTATGTTCTTGCAGACGGCTATAAAGAGTATAGTGCCCTTCCGTTCTAGCCCGTGCCGTCCGCCACCCTGGGGGCACAGCCTTGCCTACATAGATCGGCCGGATGGGGGACTCCGGCTTTTGCCGGACGGGAGCGTAGAGGTCGAAGCCACCGACATAGTACAAAGCATAAACGCCGCTACCCTCGAAACGGTCGGTTAAAGGCAGCGAAAGCACCGGCGTGTGCTCAAAGAACTGAATCGCCTGCTCCAGGGCGCTCAGGAACGCCGGCAGATGGAGCAGATGCCGTCCCCGGTCAAAACCCACCGTCGCCTCCCGGCCCGTAGGGGCACAACATGTTGCGATCCTCCTCGCCCGCCGCCTCGGGCGGTACGGGGTATTCGCCGGTGAAACAGGCCATGCAGTGGCCGGCCGAGTCCACCCCGTCGCCGACCGCCTCGACCAGTCCCTCCAGGGAGAGGTAGCCGAGCGAATCCACTTCCAGGAGATCGGCAATCTCGTCCACCTGAAGACGGGCGGCAAGCAGTTCCTCCCGGGTGGCCATGTCCACCCCCATAAAGCAGGGGTGGCGAATTGGGGGGGAGGCCACGCGCATGTGGACCTGGGCGGCTCCGGCCTGGCGCAGCAGGCGGACGATCGGGCCGCTGGTCGTGCCCCGGACGATCGAGTCGTCCACCAGGACGACGCGCCTCCCCCGCAGCGCGTCGGGGAGCGGGTTGAACTTGAGCGCGACCCCCATGCGGCGCAGGCGTTCGTCCGGCTGGATGAAGGTACGGCCGATGTAGCGGTTCTTGATCAGCCCCTCGCCGAAGGGGATGCCGGATGCCTGGGCGTAGCCGATGGCATGGGCGGTGGCCGAGTCGGGGACGCCGATGACCAGGTCGGCCTCGACGGGATGTTCGTGGGCCAGGCGGGCCCCAAGCCGCCGGCGGACGCTGTGCACCGAGCGGCCCTCCAGGAGCGAGTCGGGCCGGGCGAAGTAGATGTACTCAAAGATGCAGAGGCCGGCCGGCTTCCGGGGCGGGAACACCTGCCAGGAGGCCGGGCCGGCCGCATCCAGCCGGATGGCCTCCCCCGGCCGCACCTCCCGGAGGAAAGTCGCCCCGATCGTCTCCAGGGCACACGACTCGGAGGCGACGACCCAGCCGCTTTCGTTCAGCCGGCCCAGGCAGAGCGGGCGAAAGCCCCAGGGGTCGCGCAGGGCATAGATGGCCTTGCGGGTCAGGATGACCAGAGAGTAGGCCCCCTTGGCCTGTTCCACCAGGCCGGCGAGGCGCTCCTCCCAGGTGCGCCCCGGCACACCGGCCAAAATCTGGGTGATCAGTTCGCTGTCACTGGAGGAAACCAGCCCCACGCCCCGCTGGAGCAGGTCCCGGCGCAGGGCCGGCGCGTTGGTCAAATTGCCGTTGTGGGCCACGGCCAACGGCCCCAGGGCGGTCTCGATGAGGAAGGGCTGGGCGCCTACCAGGCGGGGAGCGCCGGTCGTGGAGTAACGGGTATGCCCCACGGCCAGGTGGCCGCGCAGCGGGTGAAGCGTCTCCTCGCAAAAGACCTGCGCGACCAGGCCCATCCCCTTGTGAAGGTAGGCGACCCGCCCATCGCTGCTGGCGATCCCGGCGCTCTCCTGCCCGCGATGCTGCAAGGCGTAGAGGGCAAAGAAGGTCAGCCGGGCCACGCCCAGGCCGGGCGCGTAGATGCCGCAGATACCGCAAGCCTCGCGGGGTTTGGCCTTCATGCTGTTCCCTGTTCCTCCTGGGGAGCCCCCCCATCGGCCCCCAGGACGCGGCGGCGCTGCTCCTCCTGGGCCAGGCGCACCCGTTCCTGCAGGCCGGCGTCGGCCAACCCCAGCATCTTGGCCGCCAGGAGGGCGGCGTTCTCCGGCTCCAGGACCACGGCCGGGGCTACCCCTGAAGGCATGTGCAGAGAGGAAAGGATGTCCAGGCCGGCAAACTTTTCCCCATAGGGCGGACAGGCGATGACCGGGGCGGCCACCTGGGCATCCACCAGGCCGCTGAGGGCGTTGGAGCGGCCGGCGATGGTGATATAGACCCGGGGGCCGGGTTCGGCCTCGTAGCGCTCCAGCATCTCCAGCAGGTGGCGGGGCGTCTTGTGCGCCGAAGCAATACGCATCTCCCAGGGGACGTCCAGACGCTCCAGCGCCCGGCCGATCCGATCCCCGAAGGGGCGGTCGGATGGCGAACCCAGGATAAGGACAGCCTTCATTTTTACCTCCATCAGAAGACGCATGGCCATGCGTCCCTGCTCAACAGGCCAGAAAGGAGCGCAACACCCCGGCGACACGGTCGGCAACGGGGCCGGGAGCCGGCCGGAAGGCTTCCCCGGTCAGGGCCTCGTAGAGGGCCACATAGCGGCGGGAGGCCTCTTCCACTACCTCCGCCGGAAGGTCCGGCGGCGGGCCGTCCCCCCGGTAGCCCCGGTCGGCAAACCACTGCCGGACAAACTCCTTGTCCCAGTGTTCGGGCGAGCCTTCGCCACGGCGGGCGGCCCGGTAACTCTCCTCGGTCCAGAAGCGGCTCGAATCGGGGGTGTGCACCTCGTCGATCAGCATGAGGGTGCCGTCGGGAGCACGGCCGAACTCGTACTTGGTGTCCACCAGGATCAGGCCGGATGCGCGGGCCACCTCCTGCCCCCGGCGGAAGAGGGCCAGCGCCGCCGCCATCACCTGCTCCCAGGTGGCTGCGTCCACCAGGCCGCGCTCCACCACCTCCGCGCAGGTCAGACGCTCGTCATGGCTGCCGGGGCCGGCCTTGGTCGTCGGGGTCAGGAGCGGTTCGGGGAGGGGGTCGTCCTTGTGCAGCCCCTCGGGCAGGGTATAGCCGTAGATATGGCGCTCTCCGGCGGCATAGAGGGGCCAGAGGGAGGTGTGGGTCACACCGGTGATGTAGCCGCGCACGATGACCTCGACCGGGAGAGGACGGCACTCCCGCACCAGGCTGACGTTCGGGTCGGGGATGTTCAGAAGGTGATGGGGGATAATGTCGGCGGTCTTTTCAAACCAGAAGGCGCTGAGTTCGTTGAGCACCTGTCCCTTGAAGGGGACGACGGCCAGCACCCGGTCGAAGGCCGAGAGGCGGTCGGTGGCGACGAGCAGGCGGCGTCCGTCGGGGAGGAGGAAGGATTCCCGCACCTTTCCGGTGCTCCGGCCGTAGGGCCAGGACAGGTTCACTTCGGTCAGGACATCTCCGGGGTAGTGGTGCAAGAGGTTCGGCATCGGTCCTCCTACATCTGGGCAGCATAACGGATGCCCCGCTCGAAGAGGACCAGGCCGCTTCCCTCGCCTTCGCCCCGCGTCCAGCGGGGATGTTGCCAGGGGAAGATGTGGTCCTCGGGGTGGGGCATCAGGCCCAGGATATTGCCCTGCTCGTTGGTCAGGCCGGCGACACCGGCTACGGAGCCGTTCGGATTGTCGGGGTAGGTGGCCGGCCCGCCGGCGGCGGGCGCGACATAGGTGAGCGCGATGAGGTGGCGGGAGCGCAGCGTCTCCAACGTGGCCTCGTCCCGCGGGACGAAGCGTCCTTCTCCGTGGGCCACCGGGCAGTACAGGCGCTCCGTAAGCCCCTGGGTGAAGAGGCAGGGGGAGGCGGGGTCGGCTTCCAACCAGACCCAGCGGCACTCGAAGCGGTTGGAAGCGTTGCGCGTCAGGGTGGCCTGTACGCCCGCCGCCGGCGGGCCGGGAAGCCATCCGCTCCTCACCAGCGCCTGGAAGCCGTTGCAGATGCCCAGGACCGGCTTTCCGGCCTCGACGAAGCGGGCCAGTTCCTCCTGGAAGAGCCAGCGCAGGTCCGCGGCCAGAAGCCGGCCGGCCCCCAGGGCATCGCCGTAGGAAAAGCCCCCCGGCAGGATGAGCATGGCAAAGTCGTGCAACCGGGCCGGCCGCCGACGCAGTTCGTTGACGTGCAGGATAACCGGCCGGCCCCCGGCCATCTCCACCGCCCGGGCCGTCTCCCGGTCGCGGTTCGTGCCGGTGGCCTGGAGGATCAGCACGGGGGGCGTCGCCATCCTTACGCCTCCTCCGGGCCGCGCCAGGCGCGGACGAGGTCGGCGATGCCGCAGGAAACCGCCGTTTTCCCCCGGAGTCCGCGCAGGTGAAAGCGCGGTTTCTCCGTCACCCGGCCCAGGCAGGCGTGGGGAAGGCCGGCCAGGGCCTCCTCCAGGAGCGAGGCATCTTCCGGGGAGACCTCCACCAGGAAGCGGCCGCTACTTTCGGCAAAGAGGGCCACGTCATCGCGGTCCACCTGGAAGGAGCGGGGGAGATGGGCCAGGTCCAGGTCCAACCCCAGCCGGCCGGCCAGGGCCATCTCCGCTGCGGCCACGGCCAGCCCACCCTCCGAGAGGTCGTGGCAGGCCCGCACCAGCCCCCGGTGCATACAGAGGTGCAGGGCGCGCATCGTTTTTATGCTCATAGGAACAGGCGCAGGGACGCCGTTCCCCAGCGCCCCATGCAGCCGGTAGTAGAGCGAGCCGCCCAGTTCGGCCTTCGTCTCCCCGACGATGTAGAGGAGGTCCCCGGGCACCTTCAGGTCCATCGTCACCGCCATCCGGATGTCGGGGACGATGCCCAGAGAGGAGATCAGGAGGGTCGGCGGGATGGCTCGCTTCTCCCCCCGGGCATCCAGGTACTCGTTGTTCAGGCCGTCCTTGCCGGAGATAAAGGGGGTGCCGTAGGCCAGGGCGGCGTCGTAACAGCCCCGGGCCGCCCGCACCAGCGCCCCCAGACGGTCGGGGAGATGGGGATTGCCCCAGCAGAAGTTATCGAGCAAGGCCACCCGCTCCGGATCGGCACCCACGCAGACGACGTTGCGCAACGCCTCGTCCACCGCGGCCCAGGCCATGGCGTAGGGGTCAATCTGGCCGTAAGAGGGACAGATGCCGCAGCCCAGGGCCAGACCCGGCCGGGCAGGGGCATCCGGTCGAATGCCCCTATCCAGGGGGTACAGCACGACGGCATCGGAGGGGCCGTCGCTCCGAAGGCCCACCAGCGGCTTGACCACAGTGGCCCCCTGAACTTCGTGGTCGTAGCGGCGGATGATGGCCTCCTTGCTGGCCACACCGGGGTGGGCAAGGAGACGCAGGAGGAGCGGGGTCAGGTCGGCCGGCGGGTCCAGCGCCGGTTCGGGAAAAGCAGGAGGATGCCATTCCGCCCGCAGGGTCGGGCGCGGCCAGCCCTCGTGGAGGAAAGCCATTTCCAGGTCGGCCACCACCTGGTCGCCGTAGCGCACCCGCAGCCGGCCGTCGCCGGTGAAGCGGCCCAGCACCGTCCACTCCACGTCGAGGAGGTCGCAAATTTCCCTCAGGCGTGCCAGGTTCTCCGGCGGCACCGCCAGCACCATCCGCTCCTGGGCCTCGGAAAGCCAGATCTCCCAGGGGCGCAGGCCCGGATACTTCAGGGGGGCCGCCGCCAGGTCCACTTCTACCCCCACCTCGCGCCCCATCTCCCCCACGGCCGAGGAGAATCCGCCGGCCCCGCAGTCGGTGATGGCATGGTACAGGCCCTCGTCGCGCAGACGCAGGATGGCTTCGGTGAGCGCTCTCTCGGTGATCGGGTCGCCGATCTGGACGACGCTTCCCACGGTCCGGCCGGTTTCATGGGTGAGTTCGGCCGAGGAAAAGGTCGCACCGTGCAGTCCGTCGCGCCCCGTGCGGCCGCCCAGGGCCACGCAGAGGTCGCCGGGCCGGGGGGAACGCCGGTGCACGCCGGCCGGGGCCAGGCCCAGGCAGCCGCAGTAGACCAGCGGGTTGGCCGTATAGCCCGGGTCGTAGAGAACGGCTCCGCTCACGGTGGGGATGCCCATCTTGTTGCCGTAATCCTCGATGCCGGAGATGACCCCCTCGGCCAGTCGGCGGGGGTGGAGGACGCCGGCCGGCACCTCCTCCGGGGGCAGGTCCGGCGGCCCGAAGCAGAGGACATCGGTGCAGGCGATGGGACAGGCCGAGACGCCCAGGATGTCCCGGATGACCCCGCCGATGCCGGTGTTGGCCCCGCCGAACGGCTCCAGGGCCGAGGGATGGTTGTGGGTCTCCACCTTGAAGGAAACCTCCCAATCCTCATCCAGGGCGATGATGCCGGCGTTGTCCACAAAGGCCGAGCGCACCCAGGGCCGGTTCAGCCGCTCCGTGGCGGCGCGGATACAAGAGGCCAGGAGGCCGGGGATTTCCTCCGTCTTCTCCCCTTCCCGATAAAGGATACGGGCCTTGAAGGTCTTGTGCTGGCAATGCTCCGACCAGGTCTGGGCCAGCGTCTCCAGTTCCACGTCGGTGGGATCGCGCCCCAGGCGGCGAAACTCGGCCCGGATGGCCTGCATTTCGGGTAGAGAAAGGGAAAGGACCCGCTCGGCGCTGAGGCGTACCAGTTCCCCATCGTCGGCCTGGCGCAGGGGGATGACCTCGACCTGGAGGTTGGGCTCGCAGCGTGGGAGAAAGGCCGGCTGGATCGGATGCCGGGAAAAGTACTGGATGACCTCGTTACAGAGCGCCTGCCGGGCGATCGCTTCCAGTTCGGGAGGGGATAACTCGCCCTCGAACTCGTAGCGGACGGCCGTGGCGGCCGCTTCGACCCGGAGGCCCAGGAAACGGGCCCGTCGGAGGAGGTTTTCGGCCACCGCGTCGGTCACGCCGGGGTGGTAAGCGACCTCGATGAAGTGTCTTTCCCCCTCTTCCCCGATGCTTTCTTCCGATGGAAGGGGGGAAGAAGTATAGTCCTCCACGACCGGGTCCACCAGGAGTTCCCGGGCCAGGTGTTCCACATCGTCGGGGGAAAGGTCGCCGCGCAGGAAATAGAGCCGGTTCACCCGGACATTGCGGATGTGGGTGGTTCCCAATGCCCGGGCCTGGCGGAGGACATCTTCGGCCCGCCCATCGGGCAGACCGGTCCGCCAGAAGACCTCGAGGCGATAGTCCACCGTTCTCTCCTGCTCACCCCTTGCCGGAAATGAAAAGCGGGCCGCACGGCCAGGGCAACCTCATCGGGCTCTACCGGCAAGGTCCGCTATATTGTGGTAAACAGCGATCCTAGACCCTATATATTGTACAACAACGGGCCGATTTTGTCAAACG
The DNA here is from genome assembly GCA_034433695.1 of Chloroflexia bacterium. Classification (GTDB taxonomy): domain Bacteria; phylum Chloroflexota; class Chloroflexia; order DTKN01; family DTKN01; genus JASFBA01. Next base: position 13,911 of record DAOUAK010000159.1, on the reverse strand, counting down.
CTACCCGGTCAGCACCTCCCGAACCCGTGCGGCGTACTCGGCGCTGGCGGCGTCGTCGGTCAGCAGTTCGATCTCCTCCGGCCGGGAAATCCCCAGGCCCAGGAAGACGGCCCGGGCGATCTGTTGCTGGGCAAAGATCGCTCCCCTCGACACTTCCGGCGTCGTTCCCCAGAGCCGCAGGATGGCCACGCCCACCGCATCGAGCGCGACCCGGTCGGTCCCGGCCAGCACCACCTCCGTCCGTACCCGTTTCCCCTGGTCCGGTCCACCGCTGACAAAGGCTTCCACCCCGTCCACCACGACCAGCGTGGGCTGGTAGGCGGTGTTGATCTCGGCGATCATCCTCCGCTGGTGGGGGGAGGCATGCAGTTCCTGCATATAATCGTACCCGTCCGGCCCGTGCTGGGCGACCATCCCCACCGAGTTTTTCAAAGAGAGGGTAAAGTGGCCGCCGTAGGCGTGCGTTTTCAGGCAGCAGGTCTGGACGACGGCATCGGCTTCCAGGATGGGGCGGGCAAAGAGAAAGCCCCGCTTCCAGTGGCTTTCGGGCGGTTGCACCCGCACCCAATTTTCCGGCCCCAGTTCGTTCAAGACCAGCGCGGTAAAGCCCAGTTCCTCCGCCATCCTGAAGATTCCCTTTTCCCGCATCACCCGGCGCGTATCCCCCATCCCGCTGCGGTCGGCCACGGTGATGGAGCGGGCACCCCATCCCCAGAGGGTCTCCACGAGGGTGCGGAGGACGTCGTTGTGGGTGGAGCCCGGGGCCGGGTCGGCGCTGTTCAAGTTCGGCTTGAGCAGGATGGATTTGCCCTCCATCGGGGGCTTTCCCAGGAGGGCCAGGGCACGGCGCACGCCGTCGGCCCGATCGGCTGTCTTGACGAACGCCACCCGTGCCGGCCGTTCGACCGGTGGAGGTGACGGAAGGGTAAAGACCTCCGGCGACGGCGGGGGCGGGGTCGGAGAACGGCGTGGGGTCGAGGTCGGCATGGGTCTGGGAGACGGGGAGGAGGTCGGAGTTGCCGTGGGTGGAGATGGAGAAGGAGATGGGGTCGGAGCTGCCGCGGCTTGTCCCGGTGTGGCTGTGGCCCCTGGCAGGGCCCGTCGGCAGGTGACCAGGAAAAGGGCCAGGCCGGCCAGCCCCAGGTGGATCAGAAAATCGCGCCGGCTGAGCCGAGGGTCGGTAGGGATCGGTTTTTGCATCGGACACCTCCCTGGGCAGATCCCCGCACAACCGTTGCCCTTGCGGCAAATTGTACCAAGGTCGGCGACGGGCAGATGTCCCCGGCGCCGGTAGAATGCAGGAAGCCACCTTGTGGGCGAGCCCGGGCCGACCGATGGGCGACGTGTTGATGGGTGGCGGATGGGAAAAATACCCCCAGCCGGATTCGAACCGGCGATCTCCACCTTGAAAGGGTGGCGTCCTGGGCCTCTAGACGATGGGGGCCTGCAAGATGCATTATAGCCCCGGCCGGCCGGCCTGTCAAATGAGAGGACCACCTGCCCTGGGGCACCCCCCGCCGGCCGAGCGGTCAATCCGACCAGGCGACAACCGGCAGGTCGGCCATGGTCCACAGCCCCGGCGGCGCCTCCCGTACCCGGCGGATGGCGTTGACCAGGATGGCGGCCGTGGCGATGTCGCCGTTGGTGCCCTGGAGGCGAATCTCCAGGTTGGGCCGGCCGGAGATGCGGATCGTGTCTCCTTCCTCCTCGGCCTCCAGGAGGGCCATAAAGGTGAGCGCCATAAACTCCCCCTCCTCCGTATAGGCCCGGGCCTCCTGCCGCAGGCCCCGGACCCGGCCCGGCAGGACCTCCACATGGGCGGTACGGATAGGACGTTCGGCCAGAAGCGGCTCTACCCTCTCCTCGTACCGTTGTAGCGTCTTCCCCAGAGTCCGCATGACCATGCCGGCCGATTCGCGCAACCCCACATGTCCCAGCCGGCCGGCCTGCACCCGGGAGTGAAATTCCTCCACCGTCATCCCGGAGCCGATCTTTTGCTGGAACGGCCCTCGCCGGGCGGAGGCGTTGATCACCCGGCGGACCTCGATATGCTCCACCCGCTGACAGATGCCCGTCAGCACCAGCGGCAAAAAGTCCATCAGGAAGCCGGGGTTGACCCCGGTGGCCAGCACCCTGCGCCCGGCTCGCCTGGCGGCGGCGTCGAGTTCGCCGGCCTCCTTCGGATGGGCCAGCCAGGGGAAGGTCAGTTCCTCGGAGGAGGAGATGACGTCCAACCCGGCCTCCAGAAGTTCCAGGATTTGCCGGTGGAAGAACTCGAAATAGGAATGGGTAGTGTGCAGGGCTATCTCGGCCTCGCTCCGCTCTAAGGACTGGGCCAGCGTGGATACCACGGGAAAGCCCAGCGGCCGGCCCAGGCCGATGACTTCGCCCATGTCCCGTCCAACTTTGGCCGGGTCGATGTCCACCCCACCGACCAGTTCCAACTCGGGACGCTCGGCGACGTAACGGGCCGTGGCACAGCCGATTGGCCCCAGACCGTACTGGAGGACGCGAATCCGCTCGGTCATCCTTTTCCTCCTGAAACTTCGGTCATCATCTCCAATCCGCGGCAGGCCGCACCCATAAGGGCCGAGCGCGGATTGAGGATGACGTGCACCGGAATCCGGGCCAGCAACTCCTCCATCCGCCCTTTGGAGCGGAAGGACTCCAGGAAATTCCCCTGCTGGAGGGCAGGGAGGATGCGGCGAGGGATGCCGCCGCCGATATAGACTCCGCCGCCGGCCAGCACTTTGAGCGCCAGATTGCCGGCCTCTGCGCCCAGGATGGAGACAAAGATTTCCAGCGCCGTCACGCAAATTTCGCACCGCCGCACGCCCAGCGCGGCCTCGATCAGGACGGGAGTGGGGTCTTCGACGGCCCGGAGACGGGTGGTCAGCCAGGAGGGTTCGGAGGCGCGGCCGCTTTCTTTGAGGAAAGCGTAAATGTTGGGCAGGCCCAGGCCGGAGCAGAGACGTTCGTAACTGACGTGGCCGTAGCGGGCCTGGAGGTAACGCCAGAGGTCCGCTTCCAGCGCATTGCGGGGGGCAAAGTCGGCATGGCCGCCCTCGGAGGGATGGGGGCGGTAGCGCGTTCCGTCCCAGGTGAGGAAGGCCTCTCCCAGGCCGGTTCCGGGGGCGATCACGGCGATGGTCCCACCCGGAGCCGGCCGGCCGGGGCTGAGGGTGTACAGGTCGGAGGACTCCAGGTAAGGGACGGCGGAAGCGACGGCCTCCAGGTCGTTGAGCAAATGGACGGAACCGAGTCCCAGGGCCTCCCGAAGCCGGCCTTCCTCCATCTCCCAGGGCAGATTGGTCGTGCTGGCCCGTCCCTCGAAGACCGGGCCGGCCACGCCGAAAACGGCGTGCTCCACCGGCAGCCGCACCTGGGCCAGAAATTCGCCGACCAAGGCCTCCAGGCCGGCATAGGCGGCGCTGGGGAAGGTGGCCATCGCCAGGGGGGAACGTGGGCCGGCCTCTGTGGAGAATACGGCCAGGTCGGTCTTGGTGGCCCCGATGTCGCCGGCAAGCAGGTACATTTTCCCTAAATCCGTCGCCACAACTGCGCCGCCAGTTCGCGGGAGCGGGCCGTTATCTCCTCCTCGTCCAGGGTGAGCAGGCGGCGGTCGCGCATGAGCACGCGGCCAGCGCAGACGGTGGCGGTGATGGCCGAAGCCTCCACCCCGAAGAGGAGATGCCAGGGCAGATTTCCCGCCGTAAGGGGCGTCGTCGGATGATAGTCCAGGAGAACGAAATCGGCCGAAGCGCCCGGACGAATTTCTCCTAGGATGAGGTCGGGCCAGAAGATGCGCACGAGTTCGGCGTTGTGGTCATAGGCCAGGCGCATGACTAGGTCGCCGGGCATGGTCCGCGGATCCCCCTGGGCCAGTTTGTGCACGAGGTAGGCAGCTTTCATTTCGGCCAGCATCTGGTTGGAGAAGCCGTCGTTTCCCAGGCCCACCCGCACACCGGCCCGCAGCATGGCCTCCACCGGGGCTACACCCACGGCATTGTTCATGTTGGAGCGCGGCTGATGCGTCACCCAGGTGCCGGTCTCGGCCAGCACCCGAATCTCACTTTCGTCCAGATGGACGCAGTGGCAGGCCAGTGTCCGGGGGCCGAGGATGCCGGCCTCATGAAAGCGGTGGACCACCCGCTTGCCGGAACGGCGCAGGGCGTCCTCCTGATCGGCCCGGTCCTCGGCCACGTGGACGTGAAAGCCCAGTCCCAGCGGGCCGGCCGCCGATACGCACTCGGCCAGCGTCTCGTCGGAGAGGGTCAGAGAGGCGTGCAGGCCGAAGGAAGCGGCCAGGAGGGGATGGGGGTGCTCGGCCAGGGCGCGGGCGAAGCGGACGTTCTCGGCGATGCCGGCCCGGGCCCGCTCCGGCCCATCGCGGTCCGTCACTTCGTAGCAGAGGGCCGCCCGCACCCCGGCCTGCCGGACGGCCTCGGCAATCACGTCGAGCGAGCCCTCGATGGCGTTGGGGCTGGCGTGGTGGTCCACAAGGGTGGTGGTGCCGTGGCGGACGGCATCCAGGAGACAGACCAGGGCCGAATAGCGCACGTCCTCCGGGGTGAGGGCTTTGTCCAGCCGCCACCAGAGACGCTCCAGAATCTGAGGAAAGTTGCGGGGGGCTTCGCCGGGGATCGCCATGCCCCGGGCAAAGGCTCCGTAGAAGTGGGTATGGGCGCAGATGGAAGCCGGAAGAAGGAGTTGCCCGCCGGCATCCCACCATTCTACCCCGGGATGGCGGGTGGAGATCTCCGCCGTAGGCCCCAGGGCGGCGATGCGCCCCCCTTCGATCAGCAGGGCCCCGTCTTCGAGCAGGTGGGGCTCCCGGCCCAGGGTGGCGATCCGGGCATGGCCGATCAGAAAGCGGAAATTCGCAGACATCCGAGGTCCTCCTGGAAAAGGGCGGCCTACCCCATTTTCCCCGTTTCTTCACCGGCCGTGACCATCTCGACCTGCCGGTGGTACAACTGGCTGTAAAGGCCCCCCCGGCGGAGCAATTCGCGGTGGTTCCCCACCTCGCGGATGCGCCCACCCTCCAGGGCGATGATCTTGTCGGCGTTGCGAATCGTGGAGAGGCGATGGGCAATGATAAGCGCCGTGCGCCCCTTGAGCACCTCTTGAAGGGCCTGTTGAATCAGGTACTCGGCTTCGGCGTCCACCGAGGAGGTGGCTTCGTCCAGAATGAGCACCCGCGGGTTGGTCAGGATGGCCCGGGCCAGGGCCAGGCGCTGCTTCTGCCCCCCGGAAAGGCGCACGCCCCGCTCGCCGATCTCGGTATCGTAGCCGTTGGGGAGTTGGCGGATGAACTCGTCGGCATTGGCGGCCCGGGCCGCGGCGACGATTTCTTCCTCCGTGGCGTCGGGTTTGCCGAAGGCGATGTTCTCCCGCACCGTGGTGTTGAAGAGAAAGGTTTCCTGAAGCACCACGGCCACATGCCGGCGCAGAGAATCCAGACGGATCGTTCGCAGGTCGTGCCCGTCCAGAAGCACCCGTCCGTGAATCGGGTCGTAAAAGCGACAGAGCAGGTTGGCGATGCTCGTCTTGCCGGCTCCGCTCGGCCCCACCAGGGCCACCACCTCCCCGGGGGCGATGGTGAAATCCACATCGTGCAGGACCTCGTCGGTCCCGCCGTACCGGAAGTGCACATCCTCAAAGCGCACCTCGCCCCGCACCTCCTCGAGTTCGACGGCATCCGGGGCATCGCCAATCTCCGGTTCGCGGTCGAGCAGTTCAAAGATGCGTTCGCCGGCGGCGATGGCCTGCTGGATGACGTTATCCACCTCGGTCAGGCGGTGCAGCGGTTCGTAGAAGGCGGTGGTGTAGGAGAGCACGGCCACCAGCGTGCCCAGGGAGGCCCGTTCTTGCACCACCAGCCAGGCCCCCACCCCCAGCACCAGCACCGGCCCCCAACTGGCGACGAAGCGAAAGGCCGGGAAGAAAGAAGCCCAGGTGCGGATGGCGCGCACACGGGCGCGGTAGTAAGCGTCGCTTTCGGCGGCAAAGCGCTCCAAGTGGGCTTCCTCCTGCCCAAAGGCCTGGATGACCCGGATGCCGGCCAGGTTATCCTGGAGTCGGGCGTTGATGTCGCCCAGACGTGCCCGCACCTGGCGGTACATCGGCCGTACCCTGCGGTTGAACCAGCGCAGGGAGACCGCCAGGATGGGCATGGGGGCCAGCACGGCCAGGGCCAGTCGCCAGTCCAGAAGGAAGAGCACGATGCCGGTGCCCACCAGCCGAAGGAGGTCCACCGCCGTCAGGCTGCTGCCGTGGGTGACGAAATCTTCCAGCGAGTTCACGTCGTTGGTCAGGCGGGACATGAGTTCGCCGGTGGAGGTCTGCTCGAAAAAGGAGAGCGAGAGGCGCTGGAGGTAGGCGTAGAGGCGCACGCGCAGGTCGTAGATGAACTTTTCACCCAGGGCATGGCGGAGGTATTGATCACCAAAGTTGACCAGGCGAATCACGGCATAGGCGGCCACCAGGCCGCCCAGGAGGAGGCCGAGCCGGCCCAGGTCCCGGCTTTCGATGACTTCATCCACAATGGCCCGCTGAAAGAGGGGAGGGAGCAACTCCAGCCCGGCCTGGAGGAGCAGGATCACCGCAATGAACGTCAAGGTGGGCCAGTAAGGCTTCAGGGCAAAGAAAAGACGCTTGAGAACGTTCAAGAAAGGCCTCCAAAGGGCGATATTTTCTTGAAACCGTCCCGAATTCTAGCATACTCCTCGGAGAGCGTCAAACGTTGCAAAAACGGTTTCCTTATGCTATAATAGCGGGCAAATCCGAGACCACACTTCCCGATCCCTTCGGAACGGCGCTCGCGCGCCCGGGCCGGCCCGACATGAAAGGGGGTGGTCGCTTGCGAAAAACCCTCGGCTCCGGAATCCGCAGTTTCCGGCCCAAGGACCGGAACGGCTACCGAACAAGGAGGAGAAGCGATGAAAATCCGGCAGATGTTGGTCACCTTGGCTTTGGTATGCCTTGCCCTCCCGCTGCTCCCTCTGGCCGGGCAGGCCGGCCCGCCGGTCGGCGTTACGGGAAATCTGCCCGAGAAGTCAACCCGGGTATCCCCGGTCATCCCGCTCGACGGGGGCGGCCCTCTGACCCTGGAGGGAACCAAAATCCCCCTCGATTGGCCCAATCCCCTGGAACGTCAGCGCATCCAGGAGCGACTGCGCTTGCGGCAAAGCGGGAACACCCTTCAGGCCGACCTGCTGGCGAAAACCGGCACCGACCGCCTCCTGGTCATCCTGGTGGACTTTGGCGGAACCGACATCCTCACCTGGACCGCCCCGATCACGCCCGGCGACCCCTCCTCGGGTTCGCAGTGGGACCCCTACGGCCGGGCCGATACCGGCGAAGCCGTGCGCGACTTCCAGGGGAACGTGATCGTCGGCGATTGTTCCAAGATCATCACCCAGACGACCCGCCTGACCTACACCGGCCCGCTCCATAACGACATCCAGCGCCCTCCCTCCGCCGACGACCGCGCCGTCCATGCCATCTGGACGGAGGATTTCAACCCGGAGCACTATATGCAGATGCTCTTCGGCGACGGCATCCTGATCTCCTACACCACCGCCTCCAGCCCCACCGAGCAGGTCATCCAGGACCTGCGCGGCTATTCCCTGCGCAACTTCTACTGGCTGGAATCGCACGGGCTCTACACCGTTACCGGCGATGTCATCGGCTGGGTATCCGTCCCCCACTCCCTGGCCTGGTACGGAGCCGACCGTTGCCCGGGGGCCCGTTCGGGCGGCGGCGCAAGTAGCGGGGCCATTCCCGGAGCCGGCAACATGCGCTCCTTCCTGGAGGATACCATCGCCGCCGTGAATGCGGCCTACCCGGACCTGGACTGGTCGCGCTGGGATGGCGACGGCGACGGCCTGCTCGACCGCGTGCTGATCGTGCACGCCTGGCTGGGTGAAGAGGATGCCACGGTCCTCCTGAACCGCCCCACCGCCTCCGGTGCCATGGTGGGAGAACATACCCTCTGGTCGCACAAATCGTTCGTCAACTACCCCGATGGCCTGCCGGTCGCGCCCGGCATTGCCCTGGGCCCCTATACCCTGATGCCGGAAAACGGTGGCACCGGAGTCTTTGCCCACGAGTTTGCTCACGACCTTGGAGCCTCCGACCTCTACTCCTACGGCGGCGGCGAGACCTCGGCCGGCTTCTGGACCCTGATGGCCGATGACTGGGGCGGCGGCGACCCCTACGGGGCCGTTCCCCCACAACTCGACCCCATGCACCGGGACTGGCTGGGCTGGCTGGATCCGGCCGTCTGGAACCCCTCCATGCCGCCGACAGAGTACATCCTGGGTGAGTCCAGCGATCCCCCTCCCGGCACCGAGCGAAGCGTCCTGATCGAGTTGCCCGACCAGATCGTGACCCTGCCGGTTCCCCCCTATAGCGGACAGCACTACTACTGGGGCGGGGCCACCGACGAACGCAACGCCATCCTGGTCCTCACACCGACCCTGAGCACCTACCTCTCCACCTGCACCACGGCTACCCTGAAGATGATGTCCTGGTGGGACCTGGAAGATTGCTGGGACTTTGGCTTCATCCAGGCCTCTACCGACGGCGGCCTCACCTGGCGGGGCATCACCGGCACCCATACCACCCGTGAGCACGACCCCAACTGGTACTTTACCGAGGAGGACCTACCCGGCCTGACCGGCTACGCCGATGCCGCCAACGCGTGCGGTCCCGATCATACCGGGGACTGGCACCTCCTGGCCTATACCCTCACCCAGTACTGCGGTCTGCCCGATGTGCGATTGCGCATCCGTTATGGTACCGACTGGGCCGTCCTGGGCGGAGGCTGGTACATTGACGACATCGCTATAGACACCGATGCCGGCCGCGTCTTTTTCGACGACCTGGAGAGCGGCGAAACGCACTGGCTCAACAACGGCTACTGGTACTACTCCGACGGGACGATCCACTTCTCCCATCGCTATTACCTCGAGTGGCGCAACCGCGACGGCTTCGACCGGGGACTGGTCCAGGGACGCTATGGCATCAACGACTTTGGCCTGCTGATCTGGTACAACAACGACCGCTACGGGGCCAACGAGATCCGGGATACGATCGCCAGCGGCGAAGGCCCCAGCCTGGGGCCCAAGGGAATGATGCTCCTTGTGGATGCCCACTTTGAACCCTGGCGGGACCCCGATTTCCCCGACTATGAACTGATGCTCGGCTGGGAAGAGGCCAACCTGTGGGGGCGCACGCAGATGCGCGATGCCGCCTTTAGCCTGAACGATACCGTTCCCTTCACCAACACCTACTTTGAACCCTTCCCGCCGGGTAACTACCCCTCGCGGCCGGCCGTCCCGGCCTTCCACGACTCCCTGGGCTATTACCCCGGCCTGGAGGCCACTCCCTACCCCTACGACCTCTACTCGGTCACGGTGGATTGGGACGCCAGCGTCGTCATCCCGGCCCCCCAGGATTACGGCGTCGCTCCCCCCAACTATGACGGCGACCTGGTCCAGATCCTCGATGAAGAGGGAATCCCCCCCTACTGGCAGACCGGCTCCTGGCCGCGCTGGAACTGGCTCAGCCAGGAGTGGCAGTGGTTCGGCGGCACGGGCAACCCCGGCGAGCACAACTACGGCATCCATGTCCAGGTCCTGGAGCAGGCTCCGGACATGTCCTGGGCCCGCATCCGGGTCTGGCGCGATACCGATACCTTCGTCGGGGATATGCGGGTGGAACCCGAGGCCCTCTGCCCCGGAGAGCAGGCGACCTTCTACCTGACCCTGAAGGATAGCGCCTCCTATACCTACACCGCCGACGTCACCGTAACGCTTCCGCCCTCGACCACGCTGGTCGGCGGAAGCCTGAACTGGTCCGGCGAACTGGGCGGCAAGGTCCTCCATACCCCCGATGGCCTCCTTACCTTCACGGTGCAGGTGGACCCGGCGGCTTCCTACGGCCCGCTCACCGCCGTGGCCCATATCGTCGGCAGCATCCCCACCAAAACCTACACCCTGACGGCCGACCTGAGGGTAGGTCCCCGTTTTGCCGGCGATGTTACGGCGATGGAATTCATCCACCCCGGCGACCTCTTCACCTACACCATCACCCTCCGCAATGAGGGCTGCCAGGCCAACGACCCGTACATGGAAGATGCGCTGCCGGCCGAGGTGGAACTGATCACCGTGACCGGCGGGGCCTGGTACAGCGAAACCGCCCATACCGTCTACTGGAGCGGCGGGCCACTTCCCCGGGGAGAGGAACGTACCTTCCAGGTGGTGGTGCAGGCCCGGAACGACCTGCGCCCCGGCACAACGGTAGACAACCTCGTGCGGTTTACCGGTTCGCCGAATGTGGAAACGCGCGTGTACGCCTGGTCGCTCGTCCAGTTCGGCGGGCGAATCGAGTACCGGGTGTACCTGCCGTTGCTTTTCAAGGCGCAAACCTTTCCTGTTTCTTCCGGTAGATAAAGGGGCCGTTTGCCCGGGCAAGCGGCCCCTGGGGAAGGGGCGTAGCCCGACTGCGCCCCTTCCCCCGTTCTGAGAGTGTTTCGATGATCATACGCCGAGTGCTCGGCTTTTTCTTGCTGACCTCTTTTTTGCTGGCCGGCTGCGCCGCTCCGCCGGAAAGGCTGCCGGAATCTACCCCTACCCCGACGGTGTCCCCTCCCTCTCCCGGCCCGACCCCAGACCCCCGGGTGGGCGGCCGGCTGAATGTGCGCCTTTCCCACGACCTGGAGCGCCTGTCCCCTCTCCTTCTGGCCGAAGATGCCGAGGCCGGCTGGGTCCTGCACCTCCTGTATGCCGGACTGACCCGCCTGGATGACCGCCTTCTCCCCCGGCCGGACCTGGCCGAACGGTGGCAGATCTCCCCCGATGGATTGGAGGTCACCTTCACCCTGCGGCCGGGGCTGCGCTGGAGCGACGGCGCACCGCTTACGACGGAGGATGTGCGTTTCACCTGGGAGATGCTGCGCGCCTGGGAGGTGCGCCTGGGCCTGCAGGCCGACCTGCACGACTATGTGGCGGCGGTGACGGCTCCGTTCTCCGATACCGTCGTCTTCGTCCTGAACCGGCGGCTGGCCGGCCTGCTCGCCGACGTCTCCTTTCCCATCCTGCCCCGGCACGTCTGGGCCGACCTCTCCCCTCAGGCCCTCCAGGAGGCCGACCTCCTGAGCGCCCCGGTGTCCAGCGGCCCCTTTCTCCTGAAGGAGCGTTGGCCGGGGCAGGCCCTCGTGCTGGAGCGCAACCCTTACTACTACGGGCCTCCCCCTTTTCTGGACCAGGTGGCCTTCCTCGTCGCCCCGAACCCGCAGGTGACGGAGATCGCCCTGCGCCAGGGCGACCTGCACCTGGCCCAGGTCCCGCCGGAAGTCTACCGGGCGCTCCGGGAGAGCCCCGCACAGCGGCCGCTCCGCCTGGCCCGCTACCTGGCCCCGCAGTATACCTTCCTGGCCTTTAATCTGCGCGACGGCCGGCCCTTTGCCGATCCCGCCCTGCGTCGGGCCTGGGCCCTGGCCGTGGACCAGGAGGCCGTCGTCCGGGAAGCCACCGGCGGGGAGGGAGTGCCGCTCCGTTCGCCCATCCTGCCGCCGAACTGGGCCTATGCCGAAATGCCTCCCCGGACGCCGGACCCGGCCCAGGTCCGGGCCACCCTGGCCGAGGCCGGCTGGAGCGATGGCGACGGCGACGGCATTGTGGAAAAGGACGGCCGGCCGCTCACGGCGCGCCTCTACGTCCGCGCCGACGCCCCGGAGCGCCTCCGGGCCTGCCAGCAGATGGCCGAGCAGGTCCGGGCCGTCGGGATCGCCGTGGAGGTCGTCCCGGCCGACTTCCAGAGCGTCATCGCCGCCAAACTGCGTCCCCCTCACGACTTTGACCTCCTCTGTATGCAGTGGCGCAACCTGGGGCCGGATCCGGACCTCTTTTACCTCTTTCACTCCTCCCAGGCCTGGCAGGGGGAAGGGGACAGGCGGGAAAACCTGTATAACTTTGTCGCCTACCGGAGCGAGGAGGCCGACCGCGTCCTTCTGGCCGGCCGCGACACCTACGACCCCGACGACCGCCGGGAAATCTATCGGCAACTACAGGAGGTGCTCGAGCGCGATCTGCCTTACTACCTCCTCTGGGGCGACCCGCTTTACCTGGTCGCCGACGCCCGGTTGACCTCCGCCGACGGACCGATTCGGTGGGAGACGCCGAACTTTTTCTGGAATATCGAGCGCTGGTATATCCGGCCATAGGGTTCCCAGGGGGACGGAAATGGCTCTGAGGAGTGTACACCTATTCTCGCACCCAGACCAGGGCATCGAACCAGACCGTCTTCCCCTCCTCTCCGGTGGCTTCGTCTAAGTAGACATAGCCCCGGGCCCCCTGGGCGAAGTAGTACTCTCCCAGCGGAAGCCACAGGCCGGCCGAATCGGCCTGGTTGACCGTCAGGGTGGTCTCTCCGTTAGCATGGCGGATGTGGTAGCGGGCCCGGGCCGTATCCGGATGGCCGGTATCGTACCAGGGGATGTGGGCGTAGAGGAAGTAGCGGCCGGCCTCCGGAAGGTTCGGCCGCCACACGCCCCGATGGATACTCCGGGCGGCCTCGACGGTGGAGAGGGTCCAGAAGGCGTGTCCTCCATATCCCACCGGGGCCTCATGCCAGAGGGCCGGACTTTTTTCAAACCCCGCTCCCTCCTCGTCCACCACAATGGCTCCGGCCGGCATCGGACAGGGGGAAGGACGGTTGGCCCAGAGCCAGCAGCTGGGAGCGCCGGCCGGATGGACGGCCCAGGGGTCCTCGGGCGTCGTCGGGCTCCCGCACCAGCCATAGGGGTCCACATCCCGCCCCAGGAACTCGACGCCCAGGTGCAGGTGCGGCCCGGAGGAGCAACCGGTGCTGCCTGCCGTGCCCAGGCGCGCCCCACGGCGGACCTCTTGCCCTTCGGCGACCTCGATGCCCTCCAGGTGCCAGTAGAGGGTGCGGTAACCCTGACCGTGGTCCAGGACGACCAGTCCGGCCGGCGTGGCACATCCCGTGTCCAGGAAGCCGGCAAAGACCACCCGGCCGGCCGCCGCCGCCAGGACGGGGGAGCCGGCCGGGAGAGCGTAATCCCAGCCATCGTGGCCGTCGTAGGAGCCGTGTCCGCGCTCGCCGCTGTAGGTCAGGATGGTGCCGTTTTCCTCAAAGGTGGGGTATTCATGGTCGAAATAGGAGAGCGCGACCGGACTTCCCCCATAGGGCGGCCACAGGAACGGCTCCTGGGCCGGCGGCGGGGGGGACTCCAGCGGCATCCGGGGGTCCTCCCCGAAGAGTTCGCGGTAGGTGGCCACGAACGAGCCTTCATCGGAAGAACGCAGCCGGGCAAAACGCCGGGAGTCGGCGGTATAGGCCAGGAGGCGCAAAAGGGCCCGGGTGGCCGCGTTGGCCTCGCTGGGGACGGTGGCCCGTTTGCCGTCGGTCAGTCGGGGAAAGGCCAGCCCCTCCCGACGGAACGACACGGCCAGGGTATAGGCGGCCCACTCCAGTTGGCGGCCCAGCCCGCGCCATTCCGCCTGCCGGTAGCCGAAGGCATAGTCCAGCCGGGAAGCAACTTCCCGGCCTTCTGCCCCTCCCTCCCTTCCTCGAACCAGGCCGCTCTGCACCTCCAGAAGGGCCAGGAGAACCTTTGGATTGAGGCTATAACGGATGCACTGGCCGACCAGAGCGTGGGCGAAGGAATCCTCTCCATCGCCCAGGGGGATGGTAGACCGGGCCAGGACGCTTCCCTGCTCTTCCAGAAAGGCCTGCACCTCGGCGGTGTAGAAATCGGGCGCATAGGTGAAACGGTCGTCGGCGATGAGGGTGTGAGGCAGGTTCGCCGGGGGAAGCGGCGTGGCCGTAGGGAGGGGACGGGCGGGGGTGGGCGAGGGCGACCGGGGAATTCCGGCCGCC
>DAOUAK010000158.1:0-4137 GCA_034433695.1 Chloroflexia bacterium | reverse complement strand
ATCTCCCGCATCCAGCAGGTCCTGGATACCGCTTACCGCCATTACCGGAAGGTCGCCGTTGTCGGGCGCAGCATGGAGGGGAACGTGCGCATGGCCCAGGAACTGGGCTACCTGACCGTGCCCGAAGAGACCCTCCTGCGCCTGCCCGACGTCCTGCATCTGCCTCCGGAAGAGGCCGTCATCCTCTGCACCGGCAGTCAGGGGGAGCCGATGTCGGTCCTGAGCCGCATCGCCAACCGGGACCATCCCCAGTTTACCATCCGGCCGGGCGATACGGTGATCTTCTCCGCCAGCCCCATCCCCGGCAACGAGGAATCGATCCATCGCGTCATCAACAGCCTCTTCCAGCAGGGGGCCGAGGTCATCTACAGTGCCCTGGCCCAGGTGCACGTCTCCGGCCACGCCAGCCAGGAGGAGTTGAAACTGGTCCTCAGCCTGGTTCGCCCCCGTTACGTCGTGCCGATTCACGGCGATTACCGCCATATGGCCCTCTTCCGCAAACTGGCCGTTGCCCTGGGCTATCGCCCGGAGCAGGTGCTCCTGCCGGAAAACGGCACCATCCTGGAGTTCGATGGGGAGGCCGGCCGCATCGGCGGGAAGGTGCCCTCGGGCAACATTTTTGTGGATGGGCTGACGGTGGGGGAGGTGGACCATGTGGTGGTGCGCGACCGGCAACTCCTGGCCCGCGACGGTATCCTCATGGTGGTGATCGCCGTGGACCGGCACACCGGACGGGTGGTGGCCGGCCCGGATATGGTCTCGCGGGGCTTTGTCCCGGGACGCGACGGCGAGCAGATTCTAGAGGAAGCCCGCGAGGTCGTCCGGCAGGCCCTGGACCACGGCGGCGATGTCCCTTCGGACTGGAGTTTCGCCAATCGCAAGATTAAGGACAGCCTGGGGAAATTTCTCTACCGCCGCACCCAGCGCCGGCCGATGATTCTGCCGCTGGTGATGGAGGTATAAGCCGTTGACGCGCCGGCGCTCAAAATCGCGAGGTCCTGGAGAGCGGCGAGGCGTGAGTGGGGCAGGATGTGCCCTGCCCCTACGCCTCCGGTCGTCGTGCGTATGCCGGCGGCCGGCCGAAAGGGGCGGGTAGGCCGCCCGGGAAATCGGTTCGATGGGGAAAAGACGGGTTATTCGCAAGTCTCGTGGAAACTCTTCGCGCAGCGGGCGGCGTCGCGCCGTTTCTCGACGCCCTCGGCGGGCCCAGCCCCTGCATCTTCGCATTGACCCCCGCACCCAGCGCCAGATTCTGGGGCTGGTGCTCCTGGGATTGGCCATCCTCTCCCTGGTGAGTTTTGCCGTGGGGGAGACGGTTTTTTACCTCTTTGGCTGGGGAGGCCTCTTCGTCTCGCTGGGAGTGGGTGCCCTGGCCGTCCTCATCCTCTGGAGCGAGTTCCGGGGGGAGCCGCGCCTGGACTGGAACGACCTCCTGGGAGGGCTACTCCTGCTGGTAGCCATCCTGGGGCTTTTCAGCCTGGGTGTGGCCTATGAGGCGGAAATCCCGCAGGAAAGTGGCGGAGGGGTGGTCGGTTACTTTATCGCCCATACCCTGGCGGTGGATGCCCACCTGACCGTCTTCGGAGCCTTTTTCCTCCTGCTCATTTCCGGCCTGATCGGGGCGATGCTGGCCTTTGACATCTCCCTTCCCCAGGCGGTCCGGCCCTTTGTGGTCCTGGGCCAGGCGGCCGGCCGGTTGGTGCAGAGGCTGTCCCATCGGCCGCAGATGGTGATCCGTCTTCCCCGGGAGGAACGTCCCTCCCGGCCTCTGCCGGAGGCAGAAGAGGTCGGGGAAGAGGAAGAAGAGGAAGAGGCCCCGGCCCCGCGGATCGTCGGCCGGGGAGAGCAGCGGGGAACCATTTCCGCGGTCACTCCGGTGGCCGGCGAATGGAGGTTGCCGCCGCTGGACCTCCTGGAGCAGGCCGGTGAGGCCGAGATCAGCCAGGCCGAGATCCGCCGGCGTGCCCGCATCATCGAGTCCACCCTGGCCAGTTTCAACGTCCAGGCCCGCGTGGTGGAGGTGAACTGCGGCCCCACGGTGACCCAGTTCGCCCTGCAACCGGGGGTAGGGGTCAAGGTTTCCAAGATCACCTCCCTGGCCAGCGACCTGGCGCTGGCTCTGGCCGCCCCCAGCATTCGCATCGAGGCCCCCGTGCCCGGCCGGCCCTTTATCGGGATCGAGATCCCCAACACGGCCATCTCCCTGGTCTCGCTGCGCGAGATTCTGGAAAGCCCGACCTTCCAGGAACACCGGGGGGCGCTCAAGGTGGCTCTGGGGCGGGATGTTTCCGGCCAGCCGGTGGTGGAGGACCTGACCCAGATGCCCCACCTGCTGATCGCCGGGACGACCGGCTCGGGCAAGAGCGTCTGCATCAACGCCATGGTGGTCAGTTTCCTTTACCAGCACAGCCCGGACACCCTGCGCTTTATCATGATCGACCCCAAGCGGGTGGAATTGAGCATCTTTCACGACATTCCGCACCTGGCTTTCCCGGTGGTGACCGAAATCAACGGCCGGCGGGCCGGCGCTCCGTCCGGTGAGGTGGATGCCCTCAAGGCCCTCTACTGGGCCACCCAGGAGATGGAGCGGCGTTACCGTGTCTTTTCCCGGGAGGGTTTTCGCAACATCACCGGCTACAACAAGGCCGCCCGTGCCGAGGTCAACCCCAACCTGCCGCCTATGCCCTTTATCGTCATTGTCATTGACGAACTGGCGGACCTCATGATGGTGGCTCCAGAAGAGGTTGAGACGATGATCTGCCGGCTGGCCCAACTGGCCCGCGCCACCGGCATCCACCTGGTGCTGGCCACCCAGCGCCCTTCGGTGGACGTGGTGACCGGCCTCATCAAGGCCAATTTCCCCTCCCGCATCTCTTTTGCCGTCTCCACCTCGATTGATAGCCGGGTGATCCTGGATATGGCCGGGGCGGAACAATTGCTCGGACGGGGCGATGCCCTCTATATGGCCCCCGAGGTCGCCAAGCCGATCCGTCTTCAGGGCAGTTACGTCTCCGACGAAGAGATCGAACGGGTGGTCAACTTCTGGAAGGAGCAGAAGCCGAAGGAAAGCCCTCCTCCTCCGCCGGTGCAACTTTCGATGCCCCTTTCCTGGCGCGAGGAGCCGGAAGAAGAACCGGAAGATGAACTCTTGCCGGAGGCCATCGCCCTGGTGCGTCGGCACAACCGGGCCTCGGCCGCCCTCCTGCAACGGCGGCTGCGCGTCAGTTACAATCGGGCGGCCCGGCTGATCGAACTTTTGGAGCGCAAGGGCATTGTGGGGCCTGAGGAGCAGGGGCGTTCCCGGGAGGTGCTTCTGCCGCCGGAGGACGAGGAGTAAGAGCATTGTTCTACGCCCGTTGGGGAAGCGGGGATGGCCTCATGCCCTGATGCGCCTTTTGCGTTTGCCCCCATGTCAGGAGATAGGAACGTGGACCCGATGGGCCGCTACGTCTCTCGGGGAAGGAGGGGCCCGGTTTTCCCCAGGAGACCTTCCAGGCGGGAGACCTGGGGCCGGGGGTGGTACTGATCTCCGGGGATCGGTGGGGGGCCCCAGATCATTCGCCCCTCCAGGAGCGTCCAGCGTACCCGACCGCGCAGCGTCAGGCCGGCCAGGGGGGTATTTTTGCCCCGGGAGGCGAAGTCTTCGGGCCGGATGGTCCATTCCTCTTCCGGGTCGAAGATGGTGATGTCGGCCGGCCGGCCCACCTGAAGGGTGCCGTAGGGGAGCCCCAGCAAACGCGCCGGGTTGCAGGAGAGCGCTCCCACCACGGTGGAAAGGTCCACCAGGTTCTGGTGGGAGAGGGCCAGAAGGAGTGGGAGTGCCGTTTCCAGCCCGGAGAAACCGGGGCTGGCCAGGGCGAACTCGCACTCCTTGTCCACCCAGGTGTGGGGAGCGTGGTCGGTGGCGATGGCATCGATCGTCCCATCGCGCAGGCCTTCCCAGAGGGCCTCCAGGTCGGCCCGCCGGCGCAGTGGGGGGTTGACCTTGGTGTTGGGGTGGTAGGGGGGAAGATCGGCCGGCGGCATGAGGAGCGGCGCGCTTTCCGGGAGGGGAACGGCCCGATAGAGGGAGCCGGCTACCCAGGCCTCCGTCAGCGTCAGGTGGTGGGGAGTGACCTCGGCGCTCACCGGTACGCC
>DAOUAK010000157.1:0-31440 GCA_034433695.1 Chloroflexia bacterium | reverse complement strand
AGGCCGTTCTCGTATCGGAGAATCCACACACTGCCGTGGGCCGTGTAGGCCACCGGGGGGAAATTAGGGGGCAGCGGCCCCTCTGGGATGTAGGCCGTCGGCTGCACTTCCGGCGGAGGAGGGGGGATGTAGATCGTTGGGAAGGGCAGCGGCGGGCTCACCGGAGGATGAGTCAGCGGGGTGGGGAAAGGCCCTGGAGTTGCGGTAGGTTCAGGTGTCCACCTCTGGGGTGGGGGATAGGCTTCCGCCATGGGCGGGGAGACCTCCGTCGGCCGGGTCTGGCCGGCCGTAGGGGAGGCCACCGCCGTGGGAACCTCCTGGCCGGCCGGAGGAGAGGCCCAGTAGGCAGTGCAGCCGGCCAGAAGCAAGGGGAAGAACACAAGGAAAGCAGAGATAGAGACGCGCATCGGTTTCCTCCTTACTTGAGCATCCCACAGCAGGCGGGACGCCTGCCTCCATAGGGAGCGCCGGCCCGCTGCCCGTGCTTTCCTCCGGGGGCCGGCCCAGGAAGGTTTTGTTCCCCTCTCCACCTCCTTCCGGCTCGATCCGCTCGGCCATCTGCCCCAGGGCATCCCGCCCTCTTGCACAAAGGTATTATACCACATCTTCTCTGTTTTGTCAAATTGTGGCTTTTTTATCCTATCTTAGGGTAAGTGTTGGCTGGACATGCCTCGCCCCTCCCCAACACCTTGAGAAGACGATATGGAGATGTCCCCGAAGGTCCTGGAAATCCCCGGGCGGCTTTTTCAGCCGTTCCCCGGCCCAATTGCTTTTCCCCGCCCGTTTTTTCCGAGATGCCCTGCCGCTTCATCGGCTCTCGGGACCCCAGCATCCTTCGCTTGCACATGGGCGACCTCTATGATACACTAAGGTCCAGGCCTGTTCGCACTTCTTCTTGCCGGATGCCGGGCGACGCCAAAAGGAGGATGTCGTGGTCGGAAACGGTGGTAGCACATCGCCTTTGCGGGAACGGACCCGGCCAGGGGGTTCCTTGGTCGGTGAACCGGCAGGGCCGCCCGGGGAGTCCGCGCCCGAGGTACCCTCGAAAACGGATATCTTGAGAGCCCCCGGACCTTTCCAGATTGTCTTTGCCGTCCTCTTTTCTGTTGCCGTTCTGGTCGGCCTTTTTATTTTCCTGGCCTCGGCCTATACCCGCCAGACCGCCGTCCCCACGCTGACACCTACCCCCACGGCGACGCCTCCGCCGCCGACCCCTACGTTCACACCTCAGCCCACCGCCACGCCTCGTCCCACCTCCACCCCAACGCCGGCCCCCACGCCCCTTCCCGACCTCTCGGGCGTCGCCATCGGGCTTCCGGACCTGCCCAGGGGGTTCGACCCCCTGCCGCCGGAGGAGTGGCCTCCGCTCTCCATCACCGCCACCGCTTTTCTGAGCGAAACGGTCTCTTCCTCCGGCCGGCTCTATAACCCGACGGGCTTCCGCTATCCCGGAACCCGAACCCCGGAGATTATCCTCTCTTACCTCCTCTTCCCCTTAAGCCCGGACGAGCAGAAACGCCTGGATGCCCGCCTGGCCGATCCGCCCTCGGCTCTGGCGATGGCCCTGGAAAGCCTGGTCGGAGGCCGGGTGACCGCGCTGGAGGTCCTGCCCGGGATGGACGACCTGGGAGATGCCTCCACCGGCATTTCCGCCCGGGGGACGCTGGAGGGACAGTCCTGGCGGCTGGAAGTGGCCATGGTGCGGCGTGGGGCCGCCTTTGCATACGTCCTGGTGGCCTACCCGGAGGGTAAGAAGCCGCCCATCGGCCTGCGCCAGGTGGCGGAACTCTTAGACAAGCAGGTAAAGGCAGCGCTCGGCGGTCGGTGAGGCTTTACCTGCTTCGTCGGGCCACAACCACCAGGTCGCCCGAACGTTCCGGGTCGAACGGCCCCAGTTGCCAACTCCCATAAAGGGCGAATTCGCCGAAGCCGGCCCGCCGGAGGGCGGTTTCCAGTTCCTCCCAAGGAAGCGGCCGGTGGATCGTACTGCCGACCCGATAGCGCCACTCTCCTTCTTCGCGGTAGAAGGTGACGATGTGGAAGACAATACGCTGTGGGTCGAGGTCCAGGAAGCGGAAAAAGAGCCATTCCCGGTCGCCTTCGCGGTAGGTGCTCAGGGGAAGGAAGCGCTGGCCCTGGCGGAGCAGCCTTTCGTCGTTGCGGTTCTGGAGGAGGAGCAGGCCGCCGGGACGAAGGAGTTCGGCAAAGTCGTGCAGGGCGGCCTCGACCTCGGCGGCGCTCAGGAGGTGGGGGAGGGAATGGCCCAGGCAGAGGACGGCGTCGAAGGGGCCGGATAGACGGCGGGCCAGTTCTCCCAGGCCGGCCTGGAAAAAGGGCACCTCCACACCGGCCTCGCGGGCGTTCTGGCGGGCCCGTTCCACCATCGCCGCACTCAGGTCGGCCCCGACCACCCGGTAGCCCCGCTGCGCCAGGGCGATGGCGTGCCGTCCGGTGCCGCAGGCGGCGTCCAGGAGGAAACGGGCCCCGACCTCGCCCAGAAGCCGCTCGATGCCCGGCAGTTCGAACGCCAGCCGACCCTCCCAGTCCACGAAGCGGTCATAGTCGGCTCCCAGTTCGTCATAAAGCGGGACGGTGACCATCGTGGCCTCTACGGCACCTCCCCCGGCGTCGGCGGGTAGCGGTCGAAGAAGTCGGCGCTGCAATCGTCGGTGTCGCGGTCGGCCGGCCGGCGCTCCAGGGAGTGGCCAGCGGTGGAAACGCCGGGATGGGGCACGATTCCGGGGTAGGAGCCGGCTCCGTAGACCAGCACATCCACCGGGTTCTCCGCCGCATCCAGAAGGATCACCTCGTCCCCCTCGTTTCCCAGGGCGAAGCCGAAGCCGTCCCAGGCACCTGTCGGCACCAGGTTCGGCACGTTCGGGTCGTCGCGCAACGGGTCGATCAGGAACTCGAAGGTGGGGCGGAAGCCGACGTCCTGGGCCTGGGCGGCGATCGTCCAGACGGCCTTGGGGGGCATCACCGTGCCGGTCGGGAAGGCATAGCGACCGCTGCCGTACTCACCCGGCGCGACGGCATCCCCCAGCGTCCAGCCGGAGAGGTCTATGGCCCGGCTGGTGGGGTTGTAGAGTTCCACCCATTCCTTTCCGGCATCGGTGCCCTCGGGGTCGTAGAGGACCTCGCTCACCAGGATATGGTCGGCCGGCATCAGGTAATGCTTGAAGACCAGGGGGAGGTAGAGGGGAGTCGAGTGGTACCAGTCCCACTCGAACATCTCCTTCAGGTAGTCGTAGACGTCGTTCGAGGCGATCTGAACGGCGATCTCGCGGTTGACCTTGCTGGAAGTCTCGCTGCCGTTGATGCTGCCGATATGGGCATAGCCCTGATCGCCCAGGCGCACCAGCACCATCTTGTTATGGATGCCGTAGCGGGTTGGATCGCCCAGGCGGGCCTGCAATTCCAGACCCTCGCGGCGGGCCAGGTCGTTCACATAGGCGACCGTCTCCAGATTTTTGGAGATGTCATAGCCTGATTCTCCGAAGGTGCCCGAGTTCAGGAGGATGCGCACCCGGGCGCCTCGACGGGCGGCGTTGATGTATGCCTCCAGGCGCAGATTGGGGGCGGGGGTTTTATCGGGCATCTCCCCCCAGGCACGGTATTCGTACATCTGCTCCACGTCCACGCTGTCGCCGGGGCCGGCCCGGGCCAGGAGCCCCAGCAGGGCGTCGCTCTGGCGCAGGGCGGACTCAGGGGCGGAAAGAAGTTCAAAGCCCAGGGGGCCCGAGAGGCGGAGCGGGGCGGTAAAGACCACGGAGGAGGTGATGCCACCGCTCGTGGTGATGGGCTGGAAGCCGGGCGGCGGTGGCCCATAGCCGTAGGGATTGGAAGGACTCCAGCGGGTCAGGTCCAGGTGGGCTGCCGGCTCGAAATCGGCCTGGAAGATGGCCAGGGCACGCTCCACGACGGCAGGGGCATCGGTGAGGAGCCAGACACCCCGCGAGCCCCAGGTGCCGTCCGATTTATCGTCGGTGGGCAGGCCGCCGGCCGTGGGGTTCTGGGAGGAAATCAGCACCCAGCGCCGGTCCAGGAGCATCATTTTGCTGTGCATGTTCGTGTAGCGGTCATAGATGCGCACGCTCGATTCGTTGAACATGAACCAGCAGGCCCCGCCGGCGGCCTCCAGTTGCTGGCAGGCCCAGAGTTCCTGATCGGAGATGCCGCCGGCCACTTCTCCCTCCAGGAGGATCGTCACACTGACGCCGGCCTGGGCCTTGCTCACCAGAGCCTGGATGATGTCGTAATTCTCCAGTTCATAGAACTCGGCCTCGATCCGCTCCTGGGCCAGGGCGATGGCCGAAAGAAAGGCCTCGCCAGCATGGTCGGGAGCGATGGCGACGGTCAGGGAAGCCTCCTGGGTGACCGAAAGCGGCCGGAAGAAGGCATCCAGGTCCCAGCCGGGGTAGAGGACGCGCCGGCCCAGGTAGGCATCGCCGGGGTACTGGAACCAGTCGGCGGCGGTGTTGGTATCGCCGGCCGGCAGGCCGGTATCTTCGTCCAGGATACGCTGGAGAATCTGCCCCTCGGAACCAAAGTTGCCGGATCCGGCGTAGGGTTCAAGGGCCGGGCCGGACCAACCCGGAGTTGCCGTGTTTCCACCCTCAAAGACTACCGTATCTATCACGGCGTCGGCGGGGTCGCGCAGCACGGCCTCATCGCCCGTGTTGGAGAAGCCGGGCCAGGTCCCTTCCAGGTTGGGCACCTCCGGCCGCGTTTCCACCTTTTCATAATCGGGGAAGAAACCGAAAGAGGAGAAAAAGGCGTCACCGTACCAGGCCAGCCATATCCGCCGACCGGGGGCGAGCGTAGCCCCCGTCGGGAAGATCGCGCAGGAGCCTCCGCTTCCGGCATCGCAGACCTTCCAGCCGGAAAGGTCCGCCGGGGCGCCGCCGATGTTGACCAGGCGCACCGCTTCATCGTGATCGTCCAGGACGTAGCCGTTGTAGAGGACCGCTTCGATGAGGAGGTGGGCTTCACCGGGGAAGACGACGGTGGTGGTACAGAAGGCGGTGTTATCGGCCGGGTTGGCCTCGGTGATGGAGGTGGTAGCCGTGATGCGGTTGGTGAGGACGCCGGCAGCAAAAGGTTCCACCCGGGCGTAGAGCGCGATTTCGGCCGAGACGTCGGCGGCCAGGGAGCCCAGGTTCCAGACCAGGGTGCCGGAGGTGGGTTGCGTAAAGGAATACGGGCTGCTTTGAGAGATAAAAATTGTCCCTGCCGGGAGGGTGTCGGTCAGGCGGACTACGGAGGCTGCCAGTTGCCCGATGTTGGTGACGGCCAGGGTGTAGGTGAGGGTCATCCCCGGGGTGGTCGTGAGCGGCCCGGTCTTGGCCACGCGGAGGTCGGCGGCCGGCGGAGGCGGGTAGGAAGCCGAGTTCAAGGCCTTGGGGGTGCCGTTGATGGGATTGCCATCGGCGTCGTGGCCGTTACGGTGCACCATGTCGTTGGAGGCCCAGTTGGCGTCGGTGTCGGGGACGGCGGGGTCGATGCGTTCCATCGTCTGGTAGTTCGGGAAAGCCGTGCCGGCCGGCCAGGAGCCCCCGTCGCCGTTGGCCGTGTCCACAGTGTTACCCCCGGCATCGCGCAGGGTCAACACCTCGCCGGCGTTGGCCAGCGCGCCGGTGTAGATCTGGTCGGCCGGGATATCGGGGATGGTGGTATCGTCAGTGCGCTCCAGGAGAAAGTAGCCGCCGGCCGGGATGATGCCGGAGAGGGTGATGGAGATGTCGCCACCGTCGGAGAGGGTCCAGCCGGTCAGGTCTACATCATACGGGGAGGCGTTGTAGAGTTCGATCCACTCGTCGTCGGCATTGTAGGCCGTCCCCATCCAGGCCACCTCGTTGATGACGACATCGCGCACGGCCCACGCCTTTTCCGCCGGGCCCGGGTTCGGAGGAATGCGGGCCACCGCCGGCCCTGGTATGAGGAGCAGAAGGAGCAGGAAGCAGATGGCCATCCGGCGGAATATCCACCTCATTGTCTCACCTCCGAAAGGTGTATGAATTCTCGAAGGTCTATGGCCGAATCAAGAAACCGGCGAACGCGGTCAACGGGGCTCAGGCCAGTTCCACCTCTTCTCCTTCGGCCACCATATCCCCCTGGCGCAGTTTCTCTACCGGTGGGAGTGCCGGCGCACGCCGGAGGCGCCGGTCCAGGTAGAGTCCCCCCAGGACAACCCAGGGGATGCCGAGGGCCAGGAGGAGGTAAGGGAAAGGTGGAAGGAGCGGTTTGGGCGAGAAGCGGTCCAGGTTGAAGAGGATAAGGGCCAGGGCCGTCCAGACGGTGAGAAAGTTGGGAATGGCGTCGCCGGAACGCAGAAGGTGCAGCCCCGGCATTCGCCTCCGGGTGATCGGCCAGAGGAGGTTGCTACCCATATAACCCAGTTGGTCCTCCAGGATATGGCCGGCAAAGCCCAGGGCAAAGACCCATCCGGCCCAAAACCCCAGGGAGAAGCCGCCCAGAAGTCCCACCAGAAGGCCGGCCAGGATGCCGCCCAGCAGTCCGGTCAGAAGCGAGTGCGACCAGCGACGATGCCAGTCCAGGAAATGAACGCGTATGTGGTCGCCCTCGCGCTCGAAGCGGAAGGAGGGGCCGCTGAAGATGTCTACCTTGTTTTCGGCGTCGTAGGTGTGGACCATCGGCACGCCGACCCGGACGCGGGCTTCAGCATTCTCCTGCGGCTCCGTCCCGACATAGGGCACCTGGCCGGTGTTGACCAGCGGGCCGATCCGCACGATGACCTCGCCAGCCTGGGGTTCGAAGCGGATGGAGTACTGCCGCCAGAGGTCGGGTCCCATTCGGATGGTATGCAGCATAATGTTGCGCGAGCGACCGCTTTCGTAGGCCTCGCGCATGGCGCGGGCGATGCGTTCGGCGATCTCCTGGGGGTCGGGGGCGCGGGGGTCGGGGTCAATTTCGTCGTCGTAGCGCTCAAAGTAACGGGCGAACTTGAAGTCGAGGGTATCGGGGAGGATGCCGCCGATGCCGCCCAGGACGGGGAGGAGTCCCCCCTGGGCACCCTGCTGGACCACCTGGGGAAAGAAGGTGGCGATGGCCACCCCGCTGACAAAGTGGGCGATGCCTTTCATCGTAGCCTCCGGGCGATGTTCACACCCTTATTCTACCACAACGGCCGGCCGGCGTCAATCGGGCATGTGTGGTATAATAAAAGCCAAGGTGAAATCCCGTGAATCGGGAACGGCCGGCATCTTCCTCGGCCAGGTAGGGTCCCGGGGGGAGACAGGGCCGGCCCGGATAGGGTTCAATATCGTTACAGGGTATAACCGATGATGCGGTGTCTTCTGGCGCTTATCGTCCTGGGTTTCCTCTGGATGGCCTGTAACGCCGGGCCATCGTATCCCCACGTCAGCCTGGCCGAGCCGAGGCCCTCCCCTACTCCGGCGACGACCGGCGAGGCCAGGCCCTTCCGGGTGGCCATCGCCGCGGTAATCTCGCCTCAGAGCACGGTCGAGGAGTACCTCCCGTTTCTGGATTACCTGGAGCGACGGCTGGGCCGGCCGGTCGAACTGGTACAGCGCCGCACCTACGCCGAGGTGAACGCTCTGGTACGTGATCGGGAGGTGGATCTGGCCCTGGTCTGCACCGGCGCCTATATCCGTGGCCACCGGGACTTGGGGATGGAACTCCTGGCCGTGCCCCAGGTGCAGGGCGAGACGGTCTACTACTCTTACATCATCGTCCCGGCCTCCAGTCCGGCGCACAGCCTGGCCGACCTGCGGGGCAAGAGTTTTGCCTTCACCGATCCGCTTTCCAACTCCGGCCGGCTGATGGCCCTCTACATGCTCCTGCAGATGGGGGAAGAGCCGGGCCTCTTCTTCGGCCGCACCCTCTACACCTATAGCCACGATAACTCCATCCGGGCGGTGGCCGACGGCCTGGTGGACGGCGCCGCCGTGGACAGCCTGGTCTATACCTACTTCCTGGGCCGCCATCCTGAACTGGCCGGTCGGATCCGGGTGATCGCCCGCTCGGAACCCTGCGCCATGCCGCCGGTGGTGGTCCACCCCGCCACGGCGGCGGAGGAAAAGGCTTTCTTGCAAAACCTTCTGCTCACCATGCACCAGGACGAGGAGGGGCGGGCGGCACTGGCCGGATTGATGATCGACCGCTTCGTCGTCCTGGACGACCGAGCCTATGACTCGGTACGCAGGGCGCTGGAGGCGGTGGAGCGGGTACCGTGAAGGAAAGGCTGCGCCGTATCTTTCGGGAAGCGGCCGCCCGAATCTGGGCCATCATCGGCGCGGTCAGCGTGGGTATCAAGATTATGGGCATCGTCCTGGGCCTGGTCCTGCTTCTGGGTGCGGGTGTGACGGTGCAGGTGCGAACGAGCACGGCCGAGGCCCTGGGCCATGAACTGGATGAGCGGGGCATTTCCATCGCCCGCGACCTGGCCGCCCGCAGCGCCGACCTTATCCTGACCGGCGACCTCTTCGCTCTCCATGAACTCCTCCGCGACACCGTGGCCTATAACGAAGATATGCGCTATGCCTTTGTGCTCGATTCCCAGGGGCGAGTCCTGGTCCACTCTTTCGAGTGGGGTGTTCCGCCCGACCTGTTGAGCGTCAACCCGGTCTCGGGGCAGGAACGCTACCGTCTCCAGGTCCTGGATACCGAGGAAGGGTTGATCCATGACATAGCGGTGCCCATCTTTGCCGGGCATGCCGGGACGGCTCGCATCGGACTTTCCGAGCAGCGCTTGCAGGCCCAACTTTCGGCCATCACTTACCGCCTGCTCCTCATTACCCTTCTCATTGCCCTGGTTGGGGTGGCCGTCGGTTACCTCCTGACCCGGGTGCTCATGCGGCCGGTCCGGGCGCTGGTGGAGGCTACGCGGGCCGTGACCCGGGGCGACCTGAACCATCGGGCTCCGGTCTGGGCCGAGGATGAACTGGGGGCACTGGCCCGCTCGTTCAACGCCATGGTGGAGGAGCAGAACCGCCTTCTGGAAATGCTCCGGCAGCGGGAGGCCCGGCGCGGCCAGTTCCTGGAGCAGGTCATCACCGCCCAGGAGGAGGAGCGCCGGCGCATCGCCCGCGAACTCCATGACCAGGTGGGTCAGGCTTTGACCTCGCTCCTGGTGGGGCTGCGGAACCTGGAAAGCGATCCCAGCCCGACCCGCCTGCAAGAACTCAAGACCCTCATTGCCGACACGCTGGACGGGGTACGCGAACTGGCCCTGGAACTGCGTCCCAGCATCCTGGACGACCTGGGGCTGGTGCCGGCCCTGCAGCGTTACGTCCACACCTGTGCCTCCCGCTACCATCTGGCCGTGGACCTGGAGACGGTGGGTCTGGACGACGTGCGTCTTCCTCCGGCGGCGGAGACCGCCCTCTACCGCATCATCCAGGAGGCGCTGACCAACGTTGTCCGCCATGCCCGGGCCCATCGGGTCAGCCTTCTTCTGGAGGTGCGAGGCGGGGCGGTGGTAGCCATCGTGGAGGATGACGGTTGTGGCTTTGATGCGGAGCGGCTGATGAACGGGCCGCTGGGCGAACACTCCCTGGGGCTGCACGGTATGCGCGAACGGGCCGAACTGGTGGGAGGCACGCTGACGGTGGAATCGGCTCCGGGACGTGGGACGAGCGTCTTTGTGGAGGTGCCGCTGGTGAACCGGGAAGGCCCGGAGGAGACCGATGGCAGGGGAAAAGATTCGGGTGCTCATCGCGGATGACCACGCCATCCTGCGGAGCGGGCTGCGTCTGCTTCTGGAAGCCCAGCCCGATATGGAGGTCGTGGGGGAGGCCGGAAGTGCTGAGGAGGCCGTGGCGCTGGAGGCCGGGCTTCGGCCCGACGTGGTGCTGATGGACCTGACGCTGCCGGCCCGTCCCGGCGGTTCCGGTAGCGGTGTGGCCGGACTGGAGGCCATCCGCCGCATCCGGGCCGGCCGGCCGGAGGCCCGCGTGCTGGCCTTGACCATGCACGACGACGAAGGCTACCTCCGGGCCGTCCTGGAGGCCGGCGGCGTCGGCTACGTCCTCAAACAGGCTGCCGACACCGAACTCCTTTCTGCCATCCGCGCTGCCTACCGGGGAGGGACGTACCTCCACCCGGCCCACGCCCGCATCCTGGTGGAAGGCCTGCTACGCCGGGGAGAGACCGTCGGCGAAAGCGACGACTACGAACGTCTGAGTCCCCGGGAGCAGGAGGTCCTTCGCCTCCTGGCGCTGGGCTATACCAACCAGCAGGTGGCCGACCAACTTTGCCTGAGCGTCAAGACGGTCGAGACGTATCGGGCCCGGCTGACCGAGAAACTGGGCCTGCGCAGCCGGGCCGACATCGTGCGCTATGCGCTTCAGCGAGGACTTCTGGAGCGCTAGAGGCCCGAGCGCCGACCTCAAATGCAGGAATCCACAGGCGATCTATTGCCTTTAGAACTTGGTGATTGCCCATATATGAGAGGGCCCAGAGCACTGGATCGGGGGCTTTCCCTGACACGAGAACCCGGACTTTCCCCGACGCTCTGCCCCCCATTTTCAGAAATTTCCCCGCTAGACGGGATTCTGAGGTCGTTGTATGCTAAAAAAGCCGGTTTCCTCCGCGCTCGGAAAAAGCGGGCTTTCGGATGAGGCGGCCGGCCTGATAAGGTGGAAACGGCGTGGCCGGTCCCCGTTCCTACATGGTCGGAAACGGGCCGGCACGCGCGATGGAAGTGATAGGAGGGCGAGGATGACCGAAAACCGCCTTTTGCGTATGCAAGAGGACCTGCGGCGGGCCCTGACCCGGCCGATCACCGAAAGGCACTGGGGCATGGTCATCGACCTGCGCCGATGCGTGGGCTGCAATGCCTGTACGGTGGCCTGCAAGGCCGAAAATAACACGCCGCCCGGCGTGACCTACCACGTGGTGCTGGAAGAAGAGATCGGCCGTTACCCCAGCGTAACCCGCCGTTTTCTTCCCCGGCCGTGTATGCAGTGCGAACATCCGCCCTGCACCCGGGTCTGCCCGGTGGGGGCCACCTATCGCCGGGCCGACGGCATCGTGGTCATTGACTACGAGGTCTGTATCGGCTGCCGCTATTGCCTGAGTGCCTGCCCCTATGGGGCGCGTTCCTTCGACTTTGGCGACTTTTACACGGTGGAACGTACCCCCTCTACGGCCCCCTACGACCTTTCGTCGAACTTTGAATACGGCCGGGAATGGAAGCGCAATCCCGCCAACCGCAACGTTTCCCCTATCGGCAACGCCCGCAAGTGCACATTCTGCCTGCATCGCCTGGAAAAGGGGATGCTGCCGGCCTGCATCACCACCTGCATCGGCGGAGCCCGCACCTTCGGCGACCTGAACGACCCCGAAAGCCTGGTGGCGCAGGAAGCCGCCTCGCCCAGCGTCATGCGCCTCAAAGAGGAACTGGGCACCGAGCCTAGCGTGTATTACCTTCTGTAGCGAAGGAGGGATCGGATGAGCAAGCGTCTCCTGATTACCTTGCTCCTGGGGCTGGTCGCCCTGGGCATCGGTAGCGTCGGCATAGCCGACCGAATCGGCCTGGGCCTCTTGCACGTCGGCTACGGCGCCCCGGTACCCTGGGCGCTCTGGGTGGTCTTTTACATCTATTTCATCGGCCTTTCGGCCGGCGCCTTTCTAATCTCCTCGCTGGTCTATGTCTTCGGGCTCAAGCGCTTCGAGGGGGTGGGCCGACTGGCCATCTTCACCGCCCTGGTCTCGCTCATTACCGCCCTGATCTTCATCTGGGTGGACCTGGGACGGATGGAACGGGTCTTTTCCGTCTTCCTGCGGCCCAGTTTCAGTTCCCCGCTGGCCTGGATCGTCTGGCTCTACACGGCCTATTTCTTCCTCCTCCTGGCCGAAGCCTGGTTTCTGATGCGCCGCGACCTGGCCCGGGGGGCAAAGGCCGGCGGCTTCAAGGGGAGACTCTACCGCATCCTGGCCCTGGGGACCCAAGAGGATAGCCCGGAGGCCCACCGGCGGGACCTCCGGGTCGTGCGGGTGCTGGGGGCCATCGGCGTTCCGCTGGCGGTCGCCTTTCACGGCGGCACCGGGGCCGTCTTTGCCGTGACGGTGGCCCGGGCCTACTGGTATACCGGCCTCTTCCCCATCATGTTCCTGGTCTCGGCCCTGGCCTCCGGCGGCGGATTGCTCACCGCCCTGGCCGCCTTTGCCATCCGTAACGGCTTCCGCAAATATCGGGAGGAGGTCATCGGTCTGGGGCGCCTCCTCATCTTCCTCATCCTGTTCGATGTGCTGATGGAGGTCGCCGAATTCCTGGTGAGCCTTTACGGCACCGCTCCGGCGCACTTTGTTCCCATCCACGACCAGTTGTTCGGCCCCAACTGGTACATCTTCTGGGTGCTGGGGGCCGGCTTTGCCCTGGGCCTGCCCCTGCTGATCCTCTTTACCCTGGGACGGAAGAGCGCCTTCTGGTCCGGCCTGGCCGGGGCCATCTCGGCCATCGGCTTTGTCGGCATTCGCTGGAACATCGTTCTGCCCGGCTTTGCCGTGGAGGAACTGCCCGGCATCGGCCGCTCGTTCTACGAACCCCACTGGACCTATGGCCTCTACGTCCCCAGCCTGATGGAATGGCAGGTCACCCTCTTCGGCATCGGCCTGGCCCTGATCCTGTTCGCCCTGGGGGCCTCTTTCCTGCCTTTGGAAACCGAGGTGCAGCACGCACCGCACGGCGCATAACGATCGGAGGTGACCCGTGGAACTCACCCGCCGCGATTTCCTGAAGACGTGCGCTTTTCTGGGCGGCACCGCCTTCTTCGCCCAGGCGATTCGGCCGGCCATGGAGGCCCGCAACTGGGTGGCCGGAGCCGCCCCCCTGGCCGAGAACGCCTATCCCTTCGACCGGCCGGAGACGCAGATCTATACCGTCTGTCTCCAGTGCAACACCGGCTGCGGCATCAAGGTCAAGGTGCGCGACGGCGTGGCGGTCAAGATCGAGGGCAGCCCCTATAGCCCGATGTCGATGTGGCCGCACGTACCCTATGCCACCGCCCCTCAGGAGATGGCCACGGTGGAGGGCTGGATCTGTCCCAAGGGACAGGCAGGCTTGCAGACCGTCTACGACCCCTACCGGCTGCGCACCGTGCTCAAGCGGGCCGGTCCCCGCGGCAGCGGGCGCTGGGTGACCATCCCCTTTGAGCAGGCCCTGGATGAAATTGTCAACGGCGGCGACCTCTTCGGCGAAGGGCACGTGGACGGGTTGAAGGACCTCTTTGCCCTGCGCGATCCGAAGGTGGCCAAAGAGATGGCCGCCGACGTCGCCGCCATCCAGAAAGAGAAGGATAAGGACAAGCGCCGGGCGCTGGTGGAGGCGTTCAAGAGCAAATATGCCGCCTACCTGGATACGCTGATCGACCCCGATCACCCCGACCTGGGGCCCAAGAACAACCAGTTTTGCTTCATCTGGGGGCGGCTGAAGGACGGCCGGGCCGACCTCATCAAGCGCTTTACCCTGGACGCCTTCGGCTCGGTCAACGCCCACGGCCACACCACCGTCTGCCAGGGTAGCCTCTACTTTACCGGCAAGGCGATGAGCGAGCAGTTCGTCGAGGGCAAATTTACCGGCGGAGAAAAGTTCTACTGGCAGACCGATCTGGCCCATGCCGAGTTCGTCATCTTTGTCGGCGCCTCCCCCTTTGAGGGGAACTATGGACCGCCGCTACGGGCCGGCAAGATCACGGAGGGACTGGTCTCCGGCCGGCTGCGCTATGTGGTGGTGGACCCGCGCCTTTCCAAGACGGCGGCCAAGGCCTGGAAGTGGCTGCCGGCCAGGCCCGGGACAGAAGGGGCGCTGGCTCTGGCCCTCATCCGGTTGGTGATCGAGGCCGAGGGTTATAACCGGACCTACCTGGCCAACGCCAACCGTGCCGCCGCCAACGCCGACCATGAGCCGACCTACTGTAACGCCACCTGGCTGATCAAGGTGGACGAAGCAGGCCGGCCGGGCAAATTCCTGCGCGGCTCCGATCTGGGGTTGGAACCGGAAAAACGCGACAAGGCCGACGGCTCCGGCCAGTGGGAATTCGATCCTTTCGTGGTGCTCCAGGAAGGCAAGCCTGTGCCCTTTGACCCCAACGACACCAAGAATCCGGTCGAAGGTGACCTTCTGGTGGATACCGAGGTGGAAGGGCCGGCCGCCCGCATCCGGGTCAAGAGCGCCCTGCAAGTGCTCTACGAATCTGCCTCCGAACACACCCTGGAAGAGTGGGCCGAAATCTGTGGCCTTGCGCCGGGCGACATCCGGGACGTGGCCAGGGAGTTCATCCGGCACGGCCGCAAAGCCTCGGCCGATGTGCACCGGGGCGCCAGCCAGCATACCAACGGCTACTATAACGTCCAGGCCTGGTACGACCTCAACCTGCTGGCCGGAAACTTTGACTATGCCGGCGGGATGGTCAAGGCCAGCGCCTACGACCAGGCCGGCGGCAAGGAGGGACAGCCCTTCCCCATCGGCAAGATGCACCCCGGCAAGATGCTTCCCTTCGGCCTGACCATCATCCGCAGTAGCAAGTATCAGGAGAGCACCCTCTTCGACCGCGATGGCTACCCGGCCAAGCGACCCTGGTATCCCCTCTCCTCCGATATTTACCAGGAACTCTTCCCCTCCATCGGCGATGCCTACCCCTACCCGGTCAAGGCGGTCATCCTCTATATGGGCTCGCCGGTCTATTCGCTCCCGGCCGGACATACCAACATCGAGGTATTGAAGGATCCCAAGAAATTGCCCCTCTTGATCTGTTGCGACATCACCGTGGGCGAAACCAGCATGTACGCCGATTATATCTTCCCCGACCTCTCCTACCTGGAACGCTGGGAGTTCCACAAGTCGCATCCCTCGGTCATCGTCAAGAATGCCCCGGTGCGCCAGCCGGTCATCGCCCCGCTCACCGAGACGGTGCGCGTCTTTGGGGTGGAGCAGCCGCTCAGCCTGGAGGCCCTCCTCCTGGGGCTGGCCGAGAAACTGGGGCTTTCCGGCTTCGGGCCGAACGGTTTCGGCGAAGGCCGGCCGCTCGTCCGGGGCGAAGACCTCTACCTGAAGGAGGTGGCCAACCTGGCCTTTGGCGACAAGAAACCGGATCCGGGAAAGGGCGAGCCGGGCGAGATCGTCCCCGACGCCGACGATGAGGAGGTGCGCATCTTCCTGGAGGCCCGCCGCCATCTTCCCGCCACCGTCTTCGACCCGGAGGTCTGGCGGGCCGCCGTAGGCGACGAATGGTGGCGCAAGGTCATCTACGTCCTCAATCGGGGCGGCCGCTTCCAGGATTGGGAGCGGGCCCTCAAGGGCGCCCAGGTGGCCAACAAATACGGCAAGTGCATCCATATGTACTGTGAGAAAACCTACGAGGTCAAGGATTCCCTCACCGGTCAGCACTGGTCGGGTGTGGCCCGTTACTTCCCCGCCCCCACCGATGCGCTGGACAACCTCCTGGAGGATGAGAAGGAGGGCTACGACCTGATTCTCATCACCTACCGGGAAATCGTGCAAACCAAGAGCCGCACCAGCGGCAACTACTGGCTCCAGGCCATCCTGCCGGAGAACTTTGTCCTGATGAACAGCCGGGATGCATCCCGGCTGGGGTTGCGGAACGGCGACCGGGTGCGCATCCTCTCCAAGACCAATCCGGCCGGCGAGTGGGACCTGGGCAACGGGGTCAAGTGGCCGATGGTCGGCCGGCTCAAGGTCATCGAGGGGATCCGTCCGGGGGTGGTTGCCTTTTCGCTGGGCCACGGCCACTGGGCCTATGGCGGCACCGACATCGTGGTGGACGGGGTAACCATCCGCGGCGACCCCCGGCGCATCACCGGGGTACACGCCAATGCCGCCATGCGCACCGATACCCACAACCCCAACACCTGCCTGCGGGACCTGGTAGGCGGCAGCGCCGTGTTCTACGACAGCCGGGTCAAGGTGGTGCCGGAGGTCTGATGTTGGGGAGGAAAGCCGAATACCTGAAGATAGGATAAAATAACGACAAACCCTCTCCGAGCCGGCCGGCCTAAAGGCCGAGGCCCATGGCCGGCCGGCCGATTCGGGTGGGCAAGGAAACACGCCCGCCTCCCCGCCCCACCGTCGGGCCAGGGTGGGGCCGCCATACGCCCGGGTAAAGGCCGGGAGTATGGGTCACGTGCTTGGAAAGGAGAGGACGGTCGCCCGGTGCGCCGGCTGCACGCCGTCCTTTCCTGCGTGCAGCCGGTTTTTTGGGCCCGGAGGAGGTCGCCCGTCATGAGCACATCCGACCTGCCGCCTCTGCGCCTCACCCTGGATGAGGTGGCCGGCGCCTTCGGCGACCTGGCGACGCTGGCGCCGCTCCTGGTGGGATTGATCACCGTCAACCGCCTCGACCCCACCGGTGTGTTTCTGGTGGTCGGCCTGGCTTACATCCTGAGCGGCCTCTACTATCGGCTGCCGGTGCCGGTACAGCCGCTCAAGGCCGTCTCGGCCACGGCCATCGCCCTGGGGCTTTCGGCCGGGACGGTCTCCGCTGCCGGCTGGTTGATGGGCCTCCTGCTCCTGGTCTTGGCTGCCGGCCGGCTCATCGAACCGCTCACTCGGCTCTTTACCCGGCCTATCGTCCGGGGCATCCAGTTGGGGCTGGGGCTGCTCCTCATCCGCAGCGCCTGGAAACTGATCGCCGGCCCGACCCTTTTCCCCGGCGTAGAAGTGCCGCCGGCCGCCGGGGCCGGGCTCGTCCGCCTGTTCCTGGTGCTGGGGGCCGTCCTTCTGCTCCTGCCGGGCCTGGTCTGGAGGCGATGGCCGGCCTCCCTCCTGGTGCTGGGCCTGGGCCTGGCCGCGGCCCTGGCCCTGGGGGTGGCTCCGGCCGATGGCATCCACGGGGGATTTCATCCCCCGTCCCTGCATTTCCCCACCTCCTCCGAGTTGGGTACGGCTGCCTGGCTCCTGGTCATCCCCCAGTTGCCCCTGACGATCGGCAACGCCACGATCGCCACGGCCGATGTGGCCCGGTGCTACTTTGGCCGGCAGGCCACCCGGGTACGGCCCCGTTCCCTGCTCGTTACGATGGGCCTGAGCAACCTCCTGGCCGGCCTGCTGGGGGGAATGCCGGTCTGCCACGGCTCCGGCGGCCTGACCGCCCATGTGCGCTTCGGGGCCCGTACAGGCACGGCTCCCTTGCTCATCGGCGGGCTATGCCTGGGGGCGGCGCTCTTTCTGGACGGGGGTTTGCTGCCCCTGCTCACGCTCTTCCCCTATCCGGTGCTGGGAGTGCTCCTGTTCTACGTGGGTGTGCAGCACGGCCTGCTGGTTGCCGATCTGCGCCGTCCGGGCGAGTGGGCCGTTGCCGGAACCGTAGCCGCCCTTTCCCTCCTGGCGGACAACCTGGCTGTTGGCTTTCTGGCCGGCCTGGCCCTCTGGTGGCTCCCCCTCCTGGTGCGGCGTCTGGCCGGGCTTTTCCACCCCTAGCCGGCAGATAAAACGGCAGGCCGAACGCCCCATCGGCCGGCCCTCGCTTTTGTCTCCTTGAATTGGCATAACGGCGTAAACTGCGCTATAATGGAAGAAAATTCGGCCCTTTCGAGGGAAACGATGGGACGTTTTGAACTTGTTTCCGATTTCCAGCCCACCGGAGACCAGCCCCAGGCCATCGCCAAACTGGTCGAGGGGTTGCGGCGGGGCTACCGGATGCAGACGCTGCTCGGGGCGACCGGGACGGGCAAGACCTATGTCATGGCACAGGTGATCGCCCAGGCCCAGCGGCCGACCCTGGTGTTGGCCCCGAACAAGACGCTGGCCGCCCAGTTGTATAGCGAATTTCGGGAATTTTTCCCCAAAAACGCCGTGGAGTACTTTGTCAGTTACTACGATTATTACCAGCCGGAGGCCTATGTGCCGGCCCAGGACCTCTATATCGAAAAGGATGCCGACATCAACGCCGAGATCGAAAAACTGCGCCTGGCCGCCACCGAAGCCCTCCTCACCCGCCGGGATGTCATCATCGTGGCCAGTGTCTCCTGCATCTACTCCATCGGCTCCCCAGAGGAGTACGGACGGGATGTGGTCGTACTGCGCCGGGGAGAACTCCGCCGGCGCGATAGCCTCCTGCGACACCTGGCCGCCATCTACTACGACCGTAACGACCTGGACTTTCGCCGGGGTACCTTCCGCGTGCGGGGGGATACGGTGGACGTCTTCCCGGCCTACCGCGATACGGCCCTTCGCATCGAGTTCTGGGGCGACGAGGTGGAGCGCCTGGCCGAGATCGATCCCCTCACCGGGGAGATCCTCGCCGAACCGGAGGAGGTGCGCATCTTTCCGGCTCGCCACTTTATCACCCGCCGCGAGCAACTGGAGGTGGCCCTTCGCTCCATCGAGGAGGAACTGGAAGAGCGCCTGAGGGAGTTGCGCGAGCAGGGCAAACTCCTGGAGGCCCAGCGGCTGGAACAACGCACCCGCTACGACATCGAGATGATGCGCGAGACGGGCTACTGCGCCGGCATCGAGAACTATTCCCGGCATCTCTCCATGCGCAAGCCCGGCCAGGCCCCCTGGACGCTCCTGGATTATTTTCCCGACGACTTTCTCCTTTTCATTGATGAATCCCACATCGCCATTCCCCAACTGCACGGGATGTACAACGGCGACCGTTCGCGCAAGGAGACGCTGGTCGAGTACGGCTTTCGCCTGCCCTCGGCGCTGGACAACCGCCCCCTGACCTTTGAGGAGTTTGAGGAGCGCATTCGCCAGGTCATCTGCTTTTCGGCCACGCCCGGCCCCTATGAACTGGAGCATTCCGAGCAGGTGGTGGAGCAGATTATCCGACCGACCGGGTTGGTGGACCCCTGGGTGGAGGTGCGGCCGACACAGGGGCAAATCGACGACCTCCTGGAGGAGATCGGCCGGCGGGTGGCCAGGGGTCAGCGCGCCCTGGTGACGACGCTTACCAAACGGATGGCCGAGGACCTGGCCGATTACCTGCGCGAGATGGGGATCAAGACCCACTACCTGCATTCGGAGATCGAAACGATCGAGCGGGTGGAAATCCTCCGCGACCTGCGGCTGGGGGTCTATGATGTGGTCGTGGGCATCAACCTCCTGCGGGAAGGCCTGGATCTGCCGGAAGTTTCCCTCGTGGCCATCCTGGATGCCGACAAGGAGGGTTTCCTGCGCTCCACCACTTCGCTGATCCAGACCATCGGCCGGGCGGCGCGGCATGTGGAGGGGACGGTCATCATGTATGCCGACACCATCACCCCCTCGATGGCAGCGGCCATCGCCGAGACGAACCGGAGGCGGCAGATTCAGATGGCCTATAACCAGGCCCATGGGATCGTCCCGCAGAGCATTGTCAAAGAAGTACGCGACCTGACCGACCGGGTACGTCGGGTGGCGGAGGAGCGGGCGCCCTACGGGTTGCCGGCCATCCCTAAAGACGAAGCCCGCCGGCTCATGCGGGAACTGGAACGGCAAATGCGTGAGGCGGCGCGAAAACTGGAGTTCGAGAAGGCGGCGCTTCTGCGGAACCGGCTCTTTGAACTCCGAGCCCTGGTGGAAGAAGACCCGGTGGAAGCGCGCCTGAAAGCCGGGAAGCTGGGTTCGCCAGCAGAAGGTGCCCCAAAGAGGCGAACGGAGGAACGCTTTGGCCGTCCAGGTCTGGGTAGGTGAAATTCCGGAACATGCCCAGGAACGGGAGGCCATCGTGGCTCTGGCCCGCGAGTTGGCCCGGCTGGACGACCTTTATCTCATTTTGGCCAATTTTACCGTCGGTGGCCAGGCGGTGGACCTGGTCATTTTCAAGCGCAACGCCGGCTTTGTCATCGAACTGAAGCATTGCGACGGCCGGGTCATCGGCGGGGTCAACGGGAAGTGGCAGGTCGTGGATGCCAACGGCGAGGTGCATGTCATCAACCCCGGCCGGCGCAACCCCTATAACCAGGTCATTTCCTACTTCTACCGGCTGAGCAACTTTCTCAACCAGCACCGCGCCGACTTCCTCTCCCCGCATCGGGCCACAGAGGTGGACTTTCGCACCTGCAAGCGGCTGGTGGTCATCGCCCCCTTCATCCATCCCGAGTCGGAGATCGTGCTGGACTGGAAGGTGGACCTGAAGGGTCTGGATGAACTTCCTACCTACCTGGTTGCAACCGTCAGTTCGGAGATCAACCTGAGCGAGGAGGAACTCTTAGCCATCCCGCGCCTGTTGCGCTGCGAACCATGGCACGACGTGAACCTCCTGGTCGGTGGAGGGGTGCGGGCCGAAGCGGCGCCTTCCGTCGAGCGGGAGAGCCGGGCCGTGGAAGTCCACCGAAGGGCGGAGCGGCCGGCCTTCCGCCTCCTTCGTAACGGGCTACTGGCCCTGGCCCTGCTCCTCCTGGCCGTGGCCGGCCTGGCCTCCGGCCTCTTTTCCTCGCCTTCCGGCGTGCCCACGCCTCAGCCTACGGCATCTATTGCCCTGCCGCCTACGCCGGACTCTCGCCCGATTCCGACGCCGACCCCTCAGATGGCCCAGGTGGAGCAGGCCGTGGCCCGGCAAAGCGCCTTTGCCGACGGAGAGGTCGTGGTCACCCTGCGCTGGGTGGTCTTTTCCGGCGAACGCATCACCCTGACCTGGGCGCTGGAGAATCGAGGCCATCGCTCGGCGCGCTTCCCCCTGAACAGCAAAAATGTGGCCATCAATGACAACATCCTCAATTCCTACCTGGTGGACGAAAACCTCTCCCGGCCGCCCGTCCTGGTGGCCCGTCCCGGGGAGCGGGTGGAGGGCACCTGCACGGTTCCCCGCCCGGTAAGTCCCGACGCCATCACCCTGACCGTCCGGGTGCTGGGCGAGCCGTTCGAAGAGAAGCACGTCTGGATTTTGAACGTCCCCGGGAGGGAATGATGCCGCCCTCCTACCTCCGCCTTCTGGAGAGCGGGGAACTGGAGCGTCGGGCGGAGGAAGCGCTGGCCCGGCTTTCCTCCTGCCGGCTCTGTCCACGTCGCTGCGAGGTCAACCGTCTGGCCGATGAACGGGGCTACTGTCGGGCCGGCCGGGAAGTGATGGTGGCCAGTTGGAACGTGCATCCTTGGGAAGAACCGCCCATCAGCGGGCGGCGCGGCTCCGGGACGATCTTTTTCAGCGGGTGCAGCGGCCGCTGCCGCTTCTGCCAGAACTACCCCATCAGCCAACTGGGTGTCGGCCGGCCGGCAACGGTGGACGGCCTGGCCGGCATGATGCTGGAACTGCAGGCCCGGGGCTGCCACAACATTAATCTGGTCACCCCCACCCACTTTGTCCCCCAGATTCTCTGCGCCCTGGTCCTGGCCGCCCCAAGGGGGCTGCGTCTTCCCCTGGTCTATAACTCCAGCGGCTACGAAGAGGTGGAGACGCTGCGCCTCCTGGACGGCGTGGTGGATATCTACCTCCCCGATGCCAAGTACGCCGACGACCGGGTGGCGCGGGAATTTTCCGGTTTTTCGCACTACGTCGAGGCCAACCGGGCGGCCTTGAAAGAGATGTACCGCCAGGTAGGGAAACTCCAGGTGGATGAAGAGGGCATCGCCACACGCGGTCTGATCGTTCGCCACATGGTCCTTCCAGGGGGCGTGGCCGGAACCCCTCAGGTGCTCTCCTGGATCTCCCGCGAACTTTCCCCCACCGTGCATGTGAGCCTGCTGGCGCAATACTTCCCGGCCTATCGGGCCCTGGGACATCCCCTGCTGGGGCGTAAACTGACCTGGGAGGAGTACGATGCGGCCATCGCCGCCTTTGAGGCGGCCGGCCTGGAAAACGGCTGGCTCCAGGAACTGGAGGAGGACGACGTTTCTTCCGCGTGCATTTGA
Source organism: Chloroflexia bacterium (assembly GCA_034433695.1). Classification (GTDB taxonomy): domain Bacteria; phylum Chloroflexota; class Chloroflexia; order DTKN01; family DTKN01; genus JASFBA01. The sequence goes on along the minus strand of DAOUAK010000157.1, from coordinate 9,665 downwards.
CCGATTGAAGCCCGCCGCAAGCCGCGCCGCTTCAGCGGCGGTGGGTAAGGCGGGCTTGTCCGGCGGCTTCAGCCTCGATTTGACAAACCCGCACAGATGTGCTATCATAAATTTGGATGAGCGGTTTTCGGAGCGAAAGCGATGGTCCGTACCCACATCTTCGCCTGCCGCCTGCCTAAGGCAGAGGCCGATGCCCTCAATGCCGAGAGCGGACAAGTCTACTCCACCACACTCATCTGGCAGTACCGTATCTATCGGCGCAAGGGTATCTGGCTCTCGCCGGGGGCAAGTGCGCGGTTGTGCGACTACATAAGTAGGAGCGGGGCATGCCCCGCCCCTACTACGCTCCACGCGCACAGTCGTGACGCGGCGCAGCAGGCGTTTCACAGGGCCTGCAAGACGGCCAGGAAAAACCGCCCCCTCGGAGCCAGGTGTCCCCGCCGGCACAAGTTCTACCGCACAACGGTGTGGAAGAACACCGGTATCCGCATCCGGGAGGGGAAGATGCTGCTGGCCAGGGCGCGAGGCCGGCCGCCGGTCGAAGTGCGTCTGCCGGCCCATCTTTCCACCCTGCCGGCGGCGGCCTTCAGGGAGGTTCGGCTGGTATGGGACCGGGCGGCCCGCCGCTACTTCTGGCACGTCGTGGTCGAGGACGGTTCACAGCCTCCTCCGCCGCCGGGAGAACGTACAGCCGCCGTGGACCTGGGGGAAGTGCATCCGGCAGCGCTTTGCGATTCGGGGGTAGACAGTCCTTCGCCCACGCCGGAGGATGGACACCTCCCTGTTGTCTTCTCGGCGCGTGCCCTCCGTTCCGTCTATCAGTACACGGCCAAACGGCTGGCCGAAATCCAGAGGGAACAGGCGAGGAAGAAGAAGAGTTCGCGGCGCTGGAAGCGGCTGCAGCGGCGCAAGAATCGCTTCCTGGCCCGGCAGAAGAGGCGGGCGCGGGACATCCGGCACAAGGTCTCACGGGCCGTGGTGGACGAGGCACGCCGTCGGGGGGTGGGGACGCTGGTCATCGGGGACGTGCGTGATGCGGCGGACGGCAGGCGGCTTTCCCCTGCCAGCCGGCAGAAGATATCGCTGTGGTCGCACGGCCAACTGCGGTGGGCCATCACCTACAAGGCGGAAGCGGCAGGGATGCGGGTGCAGTTGGTGGACGAGGCGTATACTTCACAGACCTGTCCACAATGCGGGGGGCGGCACAAACCCACGGGGCGCGTCTTCCGATGCCCGGCGTGCGGTTTCGTCTCCCATCGGGACATTGTGGGGGCGGCAAACCTTCTGTCGCGCTGCAGGTTTGGGGAGGTGGGGCATGTCAGGCCCCCGCCGGTGGTGAAGTATCGTCACCCGTTTGTAACGGGAAAGCGTAGTCGCCTGGACACGGCGCAAGTGGCTCGGGGTAGGGGCGCCGTTGAACTGCGCCCGTACTCCCGAGAAGCCGCCGGGCTTTGAGCCCGTGCGGAGTGTCACAAAACGGAACTTTTGTGCTATAATGAAATTGTAAGGACAGGGAACGAAAGGAGGGAAAGATGGATACCGACCGTTACGCCACCGTCCTGGTGGCCGTCCTGAAAAGTCCCCGCGACCTTCGATTGGCGCAGGAGGAGGGCTGGTATCGCATCCCCTTGCGGCATATGCCGGCCCGGGGGAAGGAAGCCCGCTACATCGCCTTTTACCAGCCCCGTTCGTTCGGTGCGGAGGGCGGCGCAATCCGCTACGTGGCTCCGGTGCTGGGCTGGGAGATGGCCCGCCGGCGCGAACTCCTGCCGGACGAGGGGGACCATCCCCGGGCCGACGAACTCTACCTCCGGGTGCGCCTGGGGCCTTTCCAGGCGCTGCCCTCGCCGATCCGGAGCGGGCGCTGGAGGCGCTTCGCCTTTATCCTCACCCACCGAGAGCGGCTCTTCCGGGCCGGCGAAGTCCGGGATCTCGTCCACGGCACGCGCTGGGAAGAGAGCCTCTGGAAGGCGCTACGGCGGGCCGGCCTGCTGGCCTAAGAGTCGGTCTGAAAAGGTGGCCCCAAAGGGATAGCCAAAATCCTGATGTCACTGGTGGTTTTCCGACGGACTCGAAGAGGATACGGCACAAAGGGCACACCATACTCACTTTACTGGACTGGCGTCCTTTTTCCAGCGCCTTTCGCAAAAGGCCAAACTTCGTTGCCACCGAAGGGAGGTCATCCCCCACCCGCGTTACGGAAGGTCGGTCCGGCCGCTACCAGGAGAAACGAGCCGGCCTTGAGCAGGGCCGTCAGGAGCGCCGTCTCCACCAGTCCCAACGCCGGCAGGAACACCACCGAGACGGCTACGGCCCCCACCGTCGCCCCGAGGAGGTCCCAGGCATAAAGCGCTCCGGCCACCCGGCTTCCACTTTCCTCCGACTCCAGCAGGATGCGGCCGGCCAGGGGGAACTCGGCTCCGACCAGCAGCCCTGCCAGCACATTCATCGCCAGAAGCAGGATATGCTCCAGCGGTGTGGAAGGCGTGGGGCGACGAAGGAGCAGGAAGAGGACGCCGCCCAGTCCGGTCCAGGCCAGGACCATGCTTCCCTCCAGCAGAGAAAGGACCCGCCACGGACGGCGCAAGCGGCCGGCCCAGGCCGTCATGACCTGTCCTCCGAGGCTCAGCCCGGCCATAAAGGCGGTGATGAGCAACCCCACCTGCTGGTAAAGGTAGCCGTAGAGCACCTGAAAGGCCAGGATAACGAGGAGGTCGGCTGTCATCCCGGCCAGGCCGGTCGTGGCCACGGCCCAGGGGACGAGCCGCTTGCGCTTCCGGAGGAAGAAAAAGCCGGGAAGCGTCAGAACGGCGATGCCAACGGCGCCATGCCAGGGGCGCACCTCCCCCAATGCCCGGAAGAACGGCTCCAGCGCCGGGGCATAACGGGCACTCTCATAGCCCAGGGCGTAACGCAGCCCGGCCGGATGGCCGTCCTGATTCACCTCCGCCGCCGGCCCCCGGAGCAGGCCGGCGGAAAACCCCTCCTCCACCGCCTCGTCCAGCAGGTAGCGCAGATAGGCCGGGTTCAGCATCCGCGTCTCCAACCCCCGTTCCTCCCAGCGACGGGCCAGGACATCCGCATCCCCCCCCAGGGGATTTTCCACCGAGGCCAGATAGAGGGTCTGTTCGTCGGCGAGGATGGGCCGGAGGTAGGGAAAGACCTCCCCCAGGGTCCGGGCGTAGCAGGAGAGGAGGTCCCGGGCCGCCGGGGCGAGGTAGGTACGGGCCGGCGGGGCCGAAACGACCAGAATCCCCCGGGGAGACAGGAGGGGGCGCACCATTTCCAGAAATTCGCGGGTATAGAGGCGGTTGAGTTCCAGCGTGGCCGGTATGGGCAGGTTGAGAAGGATAAGGTCATAGCCGGCCGTCCGGCCGGCCTGTCCGGCGATGAAACGCCGGCCGTCCTCCAGCGCCAGCCTCAGGCGGGCATCGCCCAGTTCCTCCTCGGTCAGCGCCACCGGCACCGCCCGCAGCGCCTGGATGAGGAAGGGATCCGGTTCGGCATAGTCCAGTTCCTCCAGAGGGTAGCGCTGGAGTTCATGGAGCACGCCGCCCACCCCACCGCCGAGGACCAGGGCCCGCCGGGGCGCCTCGTCGAGGAAGAGGGCCGGCAGGTGGACCAGTTGTTCGATTGCCGCGAGATCCGGATCGGGAGCCGTCAGAAAGGGACTACCGCTGACAAAGAGGGTGACCTGGCCCTCCTGGGCGATGATGGCGATATTGCCGTAGGGGGAGTTGCCCTCATAGGCCAGGGGAAAAGGAGACCAGCGGCCGGCGATGATGGCCCGATGCAGGCCGGGGGCAAGCGGCGAGAGGAGGAGCCCCAGGGCAACAAGGCCCGAGGCTCCGGTCGCCAGGCCGGCCAGGAGGCGCCGGGGGGAGGAAGATAGAAAGAGGGTGGCGGCCGAGGTCAGGTTCAGGCCGGCCACCAGAAGGAGGACCTGGGTGGAGGAAAGAAAGGGGATGAGGAGAAAGGTGAAAAGCAGGCCGCCCAGGATGCTGCCGACCGCCTCCAGGACGTAGACACGGCCGGCCGGACGGACATCGGCCGGACCGCACGGTCCGATCCCGCCGGCGATTTCCCCGTACACCCGGCAGGCCGTGGCGAACATGGCCCCGTCCACCAGCCCCACCGGGGCCAGGGCCAGCAGGGAGGTCCACAGTGCTGCCGGAGGGGCGATTACCTCGCCGGGCACGGCCCCGAGCAGCCCGCGCACGTGCACGGCGAGGAGCAAGGTGGGAAAAAGGAGCAGGGATAGCGCCATCTGGAGCAGAGCATACGCAGCCGGTTGCGGGGGAATCCGGCCGGAGAAGCGGCCGGCCAGCCCGCTGCCCAGCGCCTCCAGGAGGAGCCAGGCCCCCAGCACCAGGCCGATGGAAAGTTCGTTCCCGGAGAAGGAAACCAGGAGTTCCCGCACCATCAGGGACTGAAGGATGGTGAAACTGACCCCCATCAGGAGGAAAGCCACCGTCAACCCGCGGCGCGCCATCGGTCTCTTGCTCCCTCCATTCGCCCAACCTGCCTTACCTCAAGAGCAACCACTCCCAGCAGTTCCAGGTCAATTCCTCGGTGGAATTCGGCTTCAAATTGTCCAGTTTCGGGTTGGCGGTGTAATAGTCCAGCCGGGCAAAGAGGGGGATGGCCGGCAGTTCGGCGGCAAATTGCTCCTGCGCCAGGCGGTACAGCCGAATCCGCTTCCCCCGGTTCAGTTCGGCGGAGGCCTCCAAAAGGGCCTGGGTGGCGACCTCGTTGCACCAGCCGGCATAGTTCTGACCGTACCAGCCGTTGGCCTCGCTGGGGATGGCGCCACAGGTGTAGACGACCTGCCCATCGGGCTCCGAACCGACGACCCAGGCAAACTCGGCCAGGTCGAACTGCCGGCGCAGAAGAGGGCTGTTTTCGCCGTACCAGTCCTCCTCCCGCACCCGAATCACCTCGATCTCCATCCCCAACGGTTCCAGCGCCCCCTGGAACTGCTGGGCGATGGTCTCGCGGAGCGGCTGGCCGGCCAAGAGGTAGAGCCTCAGGTGAAGGCGCTGGCCATCTTTGTAGCGGTAGCCGTCGTCGGCCAGGATCCAGCCGGCCTCCTCCAGGAGGGTGGAGGCCTTGACCGGATCGTAGGGGTAGAGGGTCAGTGCCTCGTCGCCCGGGTAGGCCCAGTGGCCCGGCATGATCCAGCTATTCAATACCAGAACGGGGAAAGGATAAACGGCCCGGGCCATTTCCTGACGGTTGGTGGCATAGGCCAGAGCCTGGCGGACGCGCAGGTCGCCGAGCACCGGGTGGGGCTGGCTCAGGTCTGCCGGATCGTTCAGGTTCATCACGATATTTTCCCAGAGGAGGGCAGGTCGGGTATAGATCCGCAAGAGGCCGTTTTCCTCCAGGGCCTGGAGGAGACGCGGCTCCAGTCCCTGGAGGCCCTGGCGCTCGACGAGGTCCACCTGGCCGGCCAGAAGTTGGGAAAGGAGGTCGTAGGAATCGGGCAGGAACTTGAAGATCAACTTGTTGACCCGGGGATAGCCCTGTCCGTGGAGGGCATAGTAGGGGTTGCGCACCAGGGTGATCGAATCGCCCGGCACCCAGTCCTGCACCATATAGGGACCGTAACTCGGGGAAAGCCGGCGGGCCACTTCCTCCGCCCGGGTCATCTCTTCCACCGTATAGCGGCTCCAGGCGTGCTCGGGGAAAAAGGGCCAGTAGTAGGTGGAGTAATCCAGTTCGGCCACGTTGGGCTTGAAGGTGACCCGAATGGTGCGGGCATCGAGCGCTTCATACCGTTCCACTCGTTCACAGCGGGCATAGGCAGCGTAACCCGCCTCCGGAGTGCAGGCCACACTGTAGCCGAAGACCGAGTCCTTGGCCTGAAGCGGCTGGCCGTCGGACCAGTAGAGGTTAGGGCGCATCCGAAAAGTCACCTGGAGTTGCCGGGCCTGGGTATAGACGCCGGTATCGGTAACGGTGATGGCCCCGGTGGCCGGATCGATGGGCACCTGAGTCATGATGAAGCGCGCCCCGCCGTTTTCCAGGGTGGGCACCTGTTCAAAAAGCACCGGCTGGAGGTCATAGTCCAGTGTGGTCATCGGCGGCTCCATCACCGCTTCCAAGATCAGGCGCTGTTCGTCCGTCAGGTTGCCCAGGGGCCAGAGGGTATCGGGCTCGCGGCTCTGCAAGAGCCCGACGATGATGGCCTCGGCTACGGTAGGCGCAGGGGTAGCCGTCGGAGTAGGGATGGGGAGCGGAGTAGCCGTCCTCGGTGGGGAGGTAGGTACGGAAGTGGCTGGGACGGTCGTCCCAGGGGCGGGAGCACCGCAGGCGAGCAGAAATCCCAGAGCCAGAAGGACGACAACGCAACCTCTCAACTTCATCGCCATCTCCTTTGCGGGCAACGTTCAGAGCAAACCCAGCCAGCCGGCCACCGTATCGCCTACCCCGGCCATATTCAGGGCGATGGGGAGGAGGAGCACCCCCATACAGTTCATCCTCCGGGAACCCCAGAGGAGGGGAATCAGACCGATTCCTGTGGCGACGGCACAGACGAGCAGGCCGGCCGGACCGGTCATCCCCAGCACGATCAGGAGGAGGATGCCCAGCGTGGCCAGGCTGATCCAGCGATAATGCACCCGGGCCAGCAAGGCGACCATCAGGCGGGTGAGTCCCAGAGAGAGGAAAAAGGCCAGCGCCCCGGCCAGCACCACCGCCCCTACCGCCAGGAGGTACAACTGCGGGGAGGTGCCGCTGTAGAGGGTACTGAGCATCGAGGCCAGTCCCCCCTTGACCCGCTGAAGGCCGGGGACGAAGAAGAAGAGAAAGCCGCCGACATAGTAGACCACCTTGGAGGCCCCCTGGGAGATGATAAAGAGGCGCTCGTCGCGCTGGGCAGTGGCGTGGCCGGCCAGGAAGCCCCCGATGCCGCCGGTCACCACCGGGAAGAAGGCGGCAAAAAGTCCGCCCAGCGCCCCGGCCAGCGTGCCCCGGACGAGCGTCCCCACCCCGGCATCTACGCTCCGGGCAAAGTGCTGGGGCGGAATCTCGGTGCGCCCGATCAGGTTTTGCAGCACCCAGGGGACGGCAAAGAGGCCGATAAAGGCCGGGAGGAGGTTCTGGTAGGCCACCTCCACCGGGACCAGGCCCCGGTACATCAGCACCAGGCCCAGGAGGCCGGAGAGGAGGAAGGTGGCCAGGCCGGCCGTAAGCGAGCGCCAGCCCTCCCACCAGCGGCGGAGGCCGGCCGGGGCCCGGTCTGCCCCCTTGGGCCACTCCGAGATGAGCATAAAGGCGATGATCGTCCAGAGAATCCAGGCCAGGTGAGGCTGGACGATGGCCCGGATGGTCGGCAGCCAGGTGGAGGCCACCGGGGTCAGGAGGGCCAGGACGGCGATCCCGCCCAGCCCACCCAGACCGGTCAGCACGACCGCTTCGTATCCCCGGCGTTGCAAGAGGTACTTTTGCCCGGGAAGGACGATAAAGACGGTGGAATCGTCGGGGACGGAGAGAAAGATGCTGGGAATGGTGTTGAGGATGGCGTAGCCGGCCACCAGGCCCAGGAAGAAGAAGACCAGCCCTTCGATGGGGATGAAGGTGCCCCATCGGGCTATGGCCAGGATCAGGAAGCCGGCCACGTTGTAGACATGCAGAGCCGGGACCAGGCTGAGCACCGCCGAAATGAGCACCCCGGCGATCGTCCAGAGGAAAAGGATGGGCGACATCCACGGCTCCTTATCGTGCCCGGGCGACCGGCGACGCCGGACAGGCCGACGGTTCTTATTCTAGCACATCTCCGGCCGGCGGTCAAAGTTGACGTGAGGGAGGCCCATGTTATAATTAGGACTACGCATTGGGGATCATCCTTGCCGATCGGAGGGTCGTGCCATGCCGATCTACGAATACCGTTGTCCGCGCTGTCGAGGCCGGTTCAGCGTGCTGGCGTTGCATCCGGGGCAGGAACTCCAGCCCCGTTGCCCCCGTTGCGGAAACACCGATGTTCGACGCCTGATCTCCGGCTTTGCCACCCTTCGCTCCGAGGAAGAGCAGATGGAAGCCCTGGCCGACCCGGCCATGCTGGCCGATGTGGATGAAAACGACCCCAAGAGTATCGCCCGCTGGGCCCGTCGGATGCAGCGCACCATGGGCGAAGAACTGGGCGAGGATTTCGACGAGATGATCGAGGAGATCGAGTCGGGCCGCTGGAAGGAAGAAGAAGGCGAGGGCCGAACCGATCTCGGCGATGAGGACCTGGGCTGGGCCTAGAGGGGGAGACGGTGCCGTTCTGGTCGCGCAGGGAAAAAGAGGGGCCGGGGCCGGCCGGCCTGGAGGAAGGGCTGGCCCGCACCCGCCAGGGTGTCTTTGCCCGTATCGGACAGATCTTTCGCCGCGGCGGGCTGAGCGAGGAGGACTGGGAGGAACTGGAGGCCCTGCTCATCGAGGCCGATGTGGGAGTGCAGACGACGCTGGAGGTCGTGCAGGCCCTGCGCCGGCGCGTGCGCGAGGAGGGAATCCGCGACCCAGAGCAACTGCGTCAGGCCCTGGCCGGGGAACTCCGGGCCATCCTGGAGGCGGTCCGGCCGTCCTCCACCTTGCCCGAACCGGGAGTCCCCTACGTCATCCTGGTGGTGGGGGTGAACGGGGTGGGCAAGACCACCACCATCGCCAAATTGGCCTACCGCTACCGCCGGCAGGGAAAGAGCGTCCTCCTGGCGGCGGCTGATACCTTCCGGGCGGCGGCGATCGAGCAACTCCAGGTCTGGGGGGAACGGGCCGGCGTCCCGGTGCTGGCCCATCAGCCGGGGGCCGATCCGGGCGCGGTCGCCTTCGACGCCCTCTCGGCGGCCCTGGCCCGGGGAATCGAGGTGGTCATCGTGGATACGGCCGGCCGGCTCCATACCAAGCACAACCTGATGCAAGAACTAGAAAAGGTCCGCCGCGTCATCGAGCGGAAAATTCCTTCCGCCCCCCACCAGGTCCTCCTGGTCATAGATGCCACCACCGGCCAGAACGGGCTGGCCCAGGCCCGCCTTTTCACCGCCGCCGTCCGGGTGACCGATCTGGCCCTGGCCAAACTCGACGGCACGGCCAAAGGGGGCATTGTCTTTGCCATCGTCCGTGAACTGGGCCTGCCGGTCACCTACGTGGGCACCGGCGAAAAACTCGAGGACCTGGCCGATTTTGATGCCGAACGTTTCGTTCGGGCGCTCCTGGATTGAGGCCGGCCCTTCCCGGAGGTCCGCAGTGTACGATACCCCGAGGGACATACGGCCCTGGCAGAACCGACGGGGCCCGTCGGGCCGGGGAGGCCGGTTCATGCGCTTCTCCTATCCCCTCGGAAGTATATGGAGCGCCGTCCGGGCCAGGCGGGCATCCGGCAGGAAATTCCTGTATTTCCTGGGGGGGCTGCTCCTGCTCCTCCTGACCGGCTGCTTCCTGGTTTCGGGCGAGCGGCTTTTCCGGACGCCCGGCCCCACCGGTGGGGAAGTTCAGGTCCGGTTCGTCAGCGCCGATGGGGAGACCGAGCGCCGGATATCCCTGGGGAGACCCCTGACCCCGGTGCGTCTAGAGGTCGCCGTCGAGGTGGATTGGGGGGAACTCGATGTGGAGGTCATCGGGGAAAGTCTGGTTCCCCTGTTGCGCGTGCAGGCGCGTTACGGGCAGGCCGGCCAGGGCACCGC
>DAOUAK010000156.1:0-12778 GCA_034433695.1 Chloroflexia bacterium | reverse complement strand
GCGGTGCCGCAAGGACGGGCGGACCTCCTCACCGGTTGTAACCTGGAGGCTCTGGCCGGTTGCTGGGAACTGCGCCACCTGCCCGAGCGCGAGGCCGAGTGGCCGGCCATCCGCCGCAACGCCGAAAATGCCCTGCGACGGCTGGAACGGCACCGCCCCCCGCCCGGACGACTTCTCGACCTGGGCTGCGGCTGGGGGCACTTTTTGGCCCTGGCCCGCGAGCACGGCTGGGAACCGTACGGCGTAGAACCGCTGGCCGGCCACGCCCTCTACGCCCGCGCCCACACCGGCGCAACGGTGGTCACCGACGTCCTCCGCGAGGATACCTTCCCGCCCGCATTCTTTGACGCGGTCACCGCCTTTCAGGTCTTTGAACATCTCCCCGACCCGGCCGGCGACCTGGAACGGCTGCACCGTATGCTCAAGCCGGGCGGCGTTGTCTTGATCGAGGTGCCCAACATCGCCACCTGGAGTGTGCACCTCCTGCGCCAACATCACCGCCACTTTGTCCCCGATCATCTGACCTTCTTTTCCCCTCGGACACTGGCCGCGTTACTTCAGAGGAGGGGCTTCCGGGTGCTGGAGTGCTACCGCCCGACCCGCTGGATGACGTTGCGGCACCTGCTCCTGGACTGGGTGGGCCGGCCGCTCCCCGACCGCCTGCGCCGCTCCCTCGGTCAACTGCTGCGGAAAAGCGGGTTAGAACGATGGATTGTTCCGGTCAATGGGGGGGACATAATCGCCGTCATGGGGCAAAAGTGAGGTCACTCGTGAGGACGGATGGGCCGGCCCCTTCGCGCCAAACCACCCAGGTAGACCTAGAGGCAGGTTTTGGAAAGGGCAAAACGCGAAAAGATCAGGGCTCTCGCGATTGAACAAACCGGAGCACGGCAGCCTTGAAGCGGTCGAAATCCCCCAGGTTATTCTGCAGCGTATCATAAAGAAGATCGGCATCTACCTCCCAGTAGAGGTGGACCAGGCGGTTTCTCATCTTGACCATCTGGTGTGCGGTGGGAACGAAATCCTTCTCGATAATCCCCTGTTCCGCCAACACAGTAAATGTATCCGCATAGGAGGTCGGCGAACGAAAGCCCCATCGAGCGATGATATGATTCGCCAGGTCTATACAGCATTCAATGGCTACCTGCAGGTAATATTTGGCCGCGCCGAACTTGATCAGGTCGCGTTTCAGTTCTTCGCGCGGGACTGTAGCCAGTTGGCGGAGTTGGCCAAGGTAGGTATCCAGGTTTGATAGAATGCCGGCAACTGTTTCCGGGTCAATCATGGAGCACCCCCTTTTTCCTCAGATCCGCCTCCAGACGGGCAAAGTAGGCCTTCCGCATCATCGCCAACACCGGTTGGAAGTCAAAGTAGCGCTTCCGGGTGTGCACTTCGTAGGCCACCCGCAGGTCATCATCCTTCGCATAGAGCAGGCACCCCTCGGTTACCACCCGGCCTTGTACGCTCAGGGGAGCCTCGTTGATGATCCGCACATCGGCCTCCCGAACGCCGCAACGGCTTTCGATCTCGACGGCGATTTCGGCTTCCAGACGAAACCGCTCATAGGCACCCAGGGCGCGATCGGGCGACACCACCAGGGCAATGTCCACATCGCTGAACGGGTGGACGTGCCCTGTCGCCGCCGAGCCGTACAGGTAGGCCAGCACGACGGGTCGGTCTTGCAGAATAACGGGCAGGTCTTTTCTCAACCGTTCCACCAGGGCAGTGTCCATCTCAATCCACCCTCCGTACAACGCTAACGCCTTACCCTTCCGAACCGGTGACGCCATCGGTCCCCGGAGGGAGAAACTGGCCAACGATCTCACGGCTGAACTGGTCAAAATCGGCCAGGTGCTGGGCCAGGAGACGGTGCACAAGGGCGGCGTCAATATCCAGATAATTATGCACCAGAATGTTACGGAATCGGACCATGCCGACCATGCGTTGGGCCAGATCGGGGGGGATGATCCCCTCTCGGCCCAGAACGGCGAAAACATTCTCCTGTTCATCGGGGACGCAAAGCCCCAGGTGCGCGATCAGGTAGTTGGCAATGTCTATGCAGACCTGGATCGAGAGTTGCAGGCGCCGCTCGACGATCATCTGCATATTTTCATCGGCCAGATATTCTTCAAGCGGAATCTTTTGAAAGGGCTGCAAGCCGCGCTGATAATCGTCGAGCCTTTTCAAGCGTGTCTTGATGACCATGGTATCCAGCACCCAGACCCTCCTTTCGTATCCGGCGGATCAAGCGGTCCAAGTGATATTCCAGGTACCTTCGGGTGTCATAGTACATACCCATCGTCCTGGCAGCGAACAGGCAGCGCCGGGTCGGGTCTCGATCGACGAGCACCTTGCCGTGCTTGAGCACCTGAAACCGCAGCATCAACGGCGCATCGTTGAGGATCACCACATCCACCGGCCGCCGGGTCCGATTCTCCAGAGCCGCTATGACCTCCAGACGCACCTCCAGCCGCTGCCGGGGCTCCATCGTCTGCGGCAACAGCAAAGCGATGTCGAGGTCGCTCCAGCGGTGGGCAACCCCTTCGGCCGCCGAGCCAAATAGATAGGCCGCCACGACGTCGTCCCGGCCGGCCAGATAATCGGCCACAGCGGCAAGATCGCCTTCCATGGAACCATCCTCCACCAGCAAGGGCCTGCGGCCATAACGGACGATCGCAGCCCCGTTCTTATGACAAATTATATCACGGTTGGGGCCGGACAGCAACTTGGGCACGGGCCCGCTCATAGGTTTCCACCTTCAAACGTTAGAACGGGACATGACTTGGCTTAGCCTTCTCCTTTGGCTGGTCTTCATCCCGGTGGCAGCCGGTGTAACTTATCTTTACCTCTTTGTCCTGGCCGCACTCCGGCAGCGGCGCACCGCGCCGGCCGAAAGCCCCCACCACCGCTTCGCCTTCCTCATCGCCGCCCACAACGAGGAAGCGGTCATCGGCACGACGGTCGCCCACCTGCAACGGTTGGACTATCCCCGCGATCTCCACGACACCTACGTTGTCGCCGACCACTGCAGCGACGCCACCGCCGAACGGGCCCGCGCGGCTGGTGCAACCTGCTGGGAGCGGAGGGAGCCACCCCAGGGCAGCAAGGCCGCCGCCCTGTCCTGGCTCCTGGAGCGCGTCTGGATGACCGGCCGACTCTACGATGGCCTGGTCATCCTCGACGCCGATACCCAGGTAGACCCGCTCTTCCTCCGCTACATGGCCACCGCCCTGGAGCAGGGCCACCGGGTCGTGCAGGGCCGCCACGTCATCCGTAACCCCCAGGATGGCCCCTATCCCGCCCTGTCCTGGGTGATGTTCACCCTAGATAACCGCTTTCAGAACCTGGGCCGGGTGAATCTGGGCGGCTCGGCCAAACTGATGGGCGATTCGGTCTGCTTCCGTAGCGACATCCTCCGGCGCATCGGCTGGCAGCGCACTTCGCTCACCGAGGACTATGAACTGCGCATCCGCCTCCTCCTGGAAGGGGTGCGCATCCACTACCTGCCCGAGGCAGTCGGCCGGGGGGAGGCCCCGTTGACCTGGGCCGATGCTCGCCGCCAGCGGGCCCGCTGGCTCCAGGGGACCCACCAGGCCCGCCGCCATCACGCCGGCCGGCTCCTCTACGAGGCGCTCCGCCGCTGCAACTGGTCCCTCTTGGACGCCGCTCTCCAGATGGTCCTGCCGGCTTATTCCCCTCTGGCCGTGCTGACCTTCCTGCTCTGGTGCGCCGGCCTGGCCACGGTCCGCTGGGGCGGTGTCGCCTCCCTGGTCGCCTCCAGCATCGCCCTGGCCCTGCTGGCCGCCTATCCCTTTCTCGGCCTGCTTCTGGAAAAGGCTCCGCCCTGGGCTTACCGCGCCCTCGTCTTTGGCCCCTTCTTTATCCTCTGGCGCACCGGCCTGGACCTGCTGGTCCGCCTGGGCTGGAGGAAGGTCGCTTGGGTGCGCACGCCCCGCCGGGAGGAGGCCGGCCGGTGAACGCGAACCGATGAAAAACAACGTTGAGGTATAACCACTGGCCAGGTGGTCTCCCTTTCGACATGGTGCAATCGCCTGTCCCCAGTGTACAGGGAGATCCCAGATGCTCAGCCAGAGTCAGGTAAAGGCCATCGTAAACAGAGCGGTCCAGTTCCTGGGCCAGCGCGTAGGCTCGGCACAACACAGCGTCGTTCTCCACGATGTTCGGAGGGGCGTGGAGAAAATCGTCTACGACAGCCTCGGCCAGGGCCCAGGCGATCCGCTCTCTTCGGGCGGCAACTGGCAAGGCATTGGCGAATTCACAGCGAATCAGCATCGGGGCAAACAGAAACACCCGGCCGTCCAGGGCATCCTGCAAAATCGAAGGCCGCTGGCCCCAGAAGGTGTAAGAAATTGTCTTCCAAGGCAGAACCTATAAGAGCCGTGAGCCCCGACTCCTGGGCCTTGAACCAGGTCCGCGAACGCCGTTTCCTCCTGGACCGCTGCGACGCCTGGCTTTTTGAAGAGATGAAGCCGTTCGTCGGGGAGCGCGTCCTTGAGGTCGGCTGCGGGTATGGCAACCTGACCCAACACCTCCTCTCCCGCGAGGTGGTCGTGGGGATCGACCTCTCCTCCGAAAGCATCGCCACCTTCCGCGAGCGCTTCTCCAACCATCCCCACGTCCACGCCTTTGTCTACGACATCACCGATCCCCAGGTGCTGGAACTGGCCTCCTGGGAGTTCGACACGTCCATCGCCCTGAACGTGCTGGAGCACATCGAGCAGGAGGAAAAGGCGCTGGAGCATATAGCCGGTCTACTTCGGCCTGGCGGCCGGCTGATCGCCATCGTGCCGGCCCTGCCGGCCCTGTTCGGTAGCATGGATCGGGCCATCGGCCACTATCGCCGCTATACGGCCAGGACCTTACGCGAACGGTTGGAGCAGGCCGGATTCTCCATCTTGTTGCTGCGCTACTATAACCTCCTCGGCACCTTCGGGTGGTGGTTGAACGGGTGCCTCCTGCGCCGTTCTGTGCCGCCGGCCGGCCAACTGCGCCTCTTCAACCGTCTTGTTCCTCTGGTTCGGGCCGTGGAGCGGCTTGTTCCCCCGCCGATAGGCCTTTCTCTCCTGGCGGTGGCTCAAAAGGGCCGGCTTCCTTCGGAAGTTCCGGCGCCGCGGCTTAGCCGATGAAGCCTTCTTTCCAATTGCTCCCCTTCGGAAAAACTGCCGAAACCCTCTGCCTGGGTCTCATCCTGGCTGTGGCTGTCTTCACCCGTCTGGGTGCGGCCTTGTACCTGGGCGATCGGGTGGAAATCCTGCCCGGCATCTACGACCAGATCTCCTATGATACCCTGGCCCGAAGCCTGCTGAACGGCCAGGGGTATACCTTCCCCCGCCCATGGTGGCCGGCCACTCCTCCCGGACAACCTACGTCCTTCTGGTCCTTCCTCTACCCCCTCTACCTGGCCGGCGTGTACGCCCTCTTCGGTCTGCACCCGCTGGCCGCCCGCATCCTCCAGGCGCTCATCGTCGGCCCGCTGACCGCCTGGCTGCTCTACCGGCTCGGCCGGCGGCTCTTCGGCCCGGCGGTGGGCCTGTTTGCCGCGGGCATCTCGGCGATCTATGTCTATTACGTCTACTACCACGCTTCCCTGATGACCGAGCCGTTCTACATCGCCGCCATCCTGGGGGCGTTCCTCCTGGCCCTGGAAATCGTCCAACAACCTTCCTGGGGGAGATGGCTGGCCCTGGGCTCTGTGCTGGGGACCGCCATACTGCTGCGCCAGGTGTTTCTCCTCTTCGTTCCGTTTCTGCTCGGCTGGCTTCTCTGGGCCGGGCGCAAGCGTTTTCGTCCCTGGGCTGTGCTCTTGCCGGCAGGTGTGATCCTGGTGATGCTACTGCCGTGGACGATCCGTAACTATATGCTGTTTGACCGCTTCGTCCTCCTCAACACCAATGCCGGCTTTGCCTTCTTCTGGGCCAATCACCCCATCCACGGCACCTACTCCCGATTGTTGGAAGAAAGTGCCTATCAGGACTTGATTCCCCCGGAACTGCGCGCATTGAACGAGGCCGCACTCGATGCCGCTCTCCTGCGCCTGGGCCTGGGTTTCGTCTGGGAGGACCCCGGCCGCTATGCCTTGCTCTGCCTCAACCGCACCTTCGAGCATTTCAAGTTCTGGCCTTCGGCCGAATCCGGGCTCATCAGCAATATCTCGCGCGTCGTTTCCTTCGGCCTGTTCCTGCCCTTTATGCTCTACGGACTCGTCCTCTCCCTTCGCCAGTGGCGGCGCTACCTACTGATCTACCTCTTCATCATCGTCTACTGCGGCATCCACATGCTCACCTGGGCCGGAATCCGCTACCGCCTGCCGGTGGACGCCGTGCTCATCCTCTTTGCCGGCCTGGCCCTGGCGGACCTAGGGGAAAGGCTGGGACGGTGGCGAAAGGCCAAATGCCGGAAAGACCATCTTGAGTAAGTCCGACATGCGATATGCCGCCATCGCAGGGTTATTTTGTTGACGCCAGACGAAAGGAGCATCCCATGGAGTTGGTCTACACCTACCTGAGCAGAATGCAACAGGTGATCGCCGGCCTGCCTGTGGAGGAACTCTACCGCGTCGGCGAGGTCCTCCTCGAAGCCCGCCGACGTGGGGCCCAGGTCTTTACCCTGGGCAACGGCGGAAGCGCCGCCAATGCCTCCCACATCGCCTGCGACCTTTCCAAATCCTGCATTCGCGACGACCTCCCTCGTTTCCGCGTGATCTCGCTCGTGGATAACGTTCCCCTGGCCACCGCCTGGGCCAACGACACTTCCTACGAGAACATCTTCGCCGCCCAACTGGAAAACCTCCTGGAGCCCGGCGATGTCGTCCTCGCCATCAGTGGTAGCGGCCGTTCCCGTAACGTGCTCAACGCCGCCCGCCTGGCCCGCGAGCGCGGAGCCATCGTCATCGGCCTGACCGGCTTCGACGGTGGTCTCCTCAAGGAGATCGCCGACCCCTGTATCATCGTCCCCTCCTTCTGCATGGAGCAGATCGAGGATACCCACCTGATCATCGGCCATCTGCTCAGCATCTTCCTGCGGGAATGCCCGGCCGAGACCGTTCCCGCGCTTGCCACGGCACCTCGAGAGGCGGCCCCAGAAGATGACGGCCGAGGGCCGGTCCCCTCGGGGAGATGACCTGCCCGATGACGGCCCTCGTTTTTCGGACATGCCGGCTCCGATCTGTGTCCTGACCATCCTGGGCACCCGCCCCGAGGCGATCAAACTGGCCCCGGTCATCCGGGAACTGGGACGCCATCCCGAAACGATCCGCTCCCGCGTCTGCATTACCGCCCAGCACCGCGAGATGCTCGACCAGGTGCTGGACCTCTTTGGCATCGTTCCCGACGTGGACCTGAACCTCATGCAGCCGGACCAGACGCCCTCCCAGGTGGCTTCTGCCGCCCTGGAGCGACTGGACGACCTCCTGCAACAGGAGCGTCCGGATTGGGTGCTCATCCAGGGCGACACGACCACCGTGCTGGCCGCCGCCCTGGCCGCCTACCACCGCCGGGTGCGCATCGGGCACGTCGAGGCCGGCCTGCGCACCCACGACAAGTGGCGGCCCTTTCCCGAGGAGATGAACCGCCGCCTGGCCGATCATCTGAGCGACCTGCTCTTTGCCCCCACCGAGCAGGCCCGCCAGAACCTGCTCCAGGAGGGCATACCCGAGGCTTTCATCCACGTCACCGGCAACCCGGTCATAGACGCCCTTCTGGAGATCGCCGGCCGGCCTTGGAGACCGCCGGCCGGCCATCCCTTCGCCTGCCTCCCTCAGGACCACCGTCTCATCCTGGTCACCGCCCACCGACGGGAGAGTTTCGGCGAGCCGCTCCGACGCATCTGCGTCGCCTTGCGCCACCTGGCCCGCCGCGACGACCTGCACATCGTCTACCCGGTCCACCGCAACCCCAACGTTTGGGAGACGGTGCATCGCGAACTGGGCGCGGAGCCGGGTATCACCCTGCTCCCGCCGGTGGATTACGGCGAACTGGTCTACCTGCTCAAGCGCTGCACCCTGGTGCTGACCGACTCGGGTGGCATCCAGGAGGAGGCACCCAGCCTGGGCAAGCCGGTGCTGGTGTTGCGCGAGGTTACCGAGCGGCCGGAGGGGGTTGCGGCTGGCACCGCCCGCGTCGTCGGGACGGATCCCACCCGCATCATTGCCGAGGCCGAACGCCTCCTCGACGACGAGGTAGCCTACGCCGGGATGGCCCGCGCCGTCAACCCTTACGGTGACGGCCACGCTGCCGAGCGGATCGTCGGCATCTTGTTGTGCTCAACATAAGTTGATCGCGCAGCGAACGGCCGTTCCACTCCGATTTTCGGATAGGTTTTCAGTACCGCTCAAGTTGCGAGCATCGAACCACCCTGCTATAATACCAACAAAGCGCCTTTCTTCTAAAGGACGGACACTCGTCCGAGGGGGGATCAGGTGGAAAAATTTACCGCGGTTTTTGAACAGCACGGCGAATGGTGGATTGCCTACGTGGAGGAACTACCGGGAGCCAACACCCAGGGACGAACCTTACAGGAAGCCCGCGAGAACTTGAAAGAGGCCATTCGCTTGGTTATCCAGGCCAACCGTGAGTTAGCCCGCCGGGCGACAGAAGGAAAACAGGTCATCCGCGAACAGATCGTGGTGGCTGAACAATGAGGCGTCGGGCCCTGTTGAAGCATCTTGCCCGACACGGCTGTGAGCTCCTCCGCGAGGGAAGAAGGCATTCAGTCTACTGGAATCCCGCAAACCGTAAGACAACGACCGTGCCCCGGCATTCTGAGATTGTAGACGCACTGGCCCAGAAGATCTGCAAAGATCTGGGGATCCCCTTCCCCTAGCACACGATACAGGATTGCCCGGGATTGCCTTAGTTGCGCTTCTCTTTATTCCATCCGCCCACCGGCGGGAGAGTTTCGGCGAACCGCTCCGGCGCATCTGCGCCGCCCTGCGCCACCTGGCCCGCCGCGACGACCTGCACATCGTCTACCCGGTCCACCGCAACCCCAACGTTTGGAAGACGGTGCATCGCGAACTGGGCGCGGAGCCGGGTATCACCCTGCTCCCGCCGGTGGACTATGCCGAACTGGTCTACCTGCTCAAGCGCTGCACCCTGGTGCTGACCGACTCGGGCGGCATCCAGGAGGAGGCACCCAGCCTGGGCAAGCCGGTGCTGGTGTTGCGCGAGGTTACCGAGCGGCCGGAGGGGGTTGCGGCCGGCACCGCCCGCGTCGTCGGGACGGACCCCGCCCGCATCATCGCCGAGGCCGAACGTCTCCTCGACGACGAGGTAGCCTACGCCGGGATGGCCCGCGCCGTCAACCCTTACGGTGACGGCCACGCTGCCGAGCGGATCGTCGGCATCTTGTTGTGCTCAACATAAGTCGAAAAGCCTCGTTCGCGCAGGGGGTTGAGCATGTTCAAGGTAGAGAAATGGACACATGGCCATTTGTGTAGAATTCTGCTATGGTTATTGGTGGGCCTCGGCGTCCTCCTTCGTCTCGCCCAATACCTGTACAATCGTTCCTTGTGGGTGGATGAAGCCGCGCTGGCGTTGAATATCCGAAATAGGTCGTTCTCAGAACTCTTCTATCCACTGGACTATGCCCAGGCTGCTCCTATCGGCTTTCTCATCGTCGAGAAACTCCTTTATCAGACCCTGGGACACAGCGAATATGTGCTTCGCCTCTTCCCTTTTCTATGTGGGGTCATCGCCCTTTTTCTTCTCCGTAAAGTAGCGGTAGATTTCCTCGGCGAGCAGGCCGCGCTTATCTCCCTGGGCCTCTTTGCCGTCTCCAGCCGTCTGGTTTATTACGCCTCGGAACTTAAGCCATACTCCAGCGACGTTTGCATCGCCTTGCTCCTATATGCCCTAACAACTTCTATCCGGTCGAAAAGGTTTACAATCCCCCGGATGGCCCTCTTCGGCATCGTCGGAGGCATAGCGATCTGCTTCTCCTATCCGGCCGTATTCGTTCTGGCCGGGATCGGTCTGAGCCTGACCTTATTCCACCTCAGCAGGAAAGAATGGGCAAAAGTCGGCTATCTTTCCATCCCCTGTGGCCTCTGGAGCGCGGCTTTTTTGGTGTGCTATTTCCTCTCTATTGCCGTCCAGACGAGGGACGAGGCTTTTTACACCTACTGGAGCCACAGTTTTATGCCGATTTTCCCTACCTCATTTTCCGACCCGGATTGGTTTGTCGAAACCTTCTTCGGCGTCTTAAATCCGGCTGGCCTTATCCTCCCTGGATTGGCTGCATTCGTCTTTCTTGTCGGCTGCGTCTCGATGTTCCAAAGAGAAAGAACCCGGCTTTCTCTCCTGCTTTCCCCTATCCTCCTGACCCTGGTGGCATCCGGGCTACACAAATACCCGTTTGCCGACAGGTTGCTGCTGTTTATCGTCCCCTCTCTGCTGCTGGTCGTCGCCGAAGGGGCCATCTACGTGCGAGAGAAAACCCGATCCGCATCGGCAATGATCGGGCTCATCCTGATCGGACTGCTCTGTCTCCGTCCATTTCTCGCCGCAGGACATCGCCTGTTCAGTCCTTATACGAACGAAGAGATCAAACCGGTTCTGGCCTATGTAAAGGCGCACTGGCAGGATGGGGATATCTTGTACCTTGCACCCGGGGCGCGATTGGCCTTCGAATTCTACTCGGAAGACTACGGCTTCCGGGAAGGTGACTATATCTTTGGGACGGCTACCGGTGAGCAGTGGAGCCGGGATGCGGAAGAACTCGGAAAATTGCGGGGGCGAGACCGGGTATGGATCGTCTTCTCCCACCTCCATTGGGAAAGCGGCATAAATGAGGAGATCATGCTTCTCTATCACCTGGACGGCATAGGAAGCCGGCTGGATTCTTTCCGGGCCCCGAATGCGGCCACCTATCTCTACGACCTCAGTACGACGGTGCATTCGTTGTGCGAGGGAAATGGGGTCAGAGCCGCTATCCGCTCCCCAGCAGCGAGGTGATCTGTTCCACCACCTCGCCGGCCAATCGGACGGCCTCTTCCGCAGCCTGCCGGGTGTAAACATCCGCCGGGATACCGTCCGGCAAAGCGTTCGGATAGCGGGCCGGGACGTAATAGCCATCCAGGAGGCTCCACGTACGGGCCCATTCCCGAAACGCCGGCTCAAAGGCCGCCGCTTCGGCACACAGCCGCTCGACCGAGTGCCCCAGGACGATCTCTTCTCCCCGGGCGTACAAAGGGGAAGAGCATCCCGGTTTTTGGGAACGTCCTAATGTCCAGCGGTACGGAAACCATTATACCTGCTACCGGGGAAATGCCAACGGACTTGGAAAACCGCGCCGAGCACCTGAACGCCCTCCTGCGTTCCTTCCTGCGCACCCGCTGGCAAGACGCCTGGGTAGCGCCGGAACCTTTAGATCCGGCCGTCTCCCTTGCCCTGGTGGAATACGCCCTGGCCGAACACGTCGCCCCCCTTTTGTACAGGGTCATCGGGGGTCGGGGAATCCTTTCCCCGGAAGCCGAGGAAATGCTTCGCCGGGGCTACTGGATCAGTGTTGCCCGCAGTCTGGCCCTTTTTCAAGAACTGGAAAAGGTGCTCCGGGCCCTTTCCCACCAGGCTATCCCCGTCCTTCTTCTCAAAGGGGCTGCCCTGGGGCCGGCCGTCTACGGCGACCCGGCCCTGCGCCCAATGGGCGACCTGGACCTCCTTGTCCGGCCGGCCGATGTCCCTCGCGCCCTGGGGATACTGGCCTCCAACGCTTACCGACCTGTTCGCTCCCCACTGCACTCGACCACATTGACCGCCGACGAAACCCAGATCCCCCTGCGCCGGGGGGAAACGAGCCTCGACCTGCATTGGGAACTATTGGATTCCCCCGATCATCGTTACCGCCTCCCGATGGAGCCAATCTGGTCGAATGCCCGCCCCCTCTCTATCGGCACTTCCTCGGCCTGGATGCTGGGCCCGGAAGATCAGGTGATTTACCTCTGTGCCCACCTGGTGCTACACCACAGCGACGGCCGCCCCCATCTCCTCTGGTTCCACGACATCGGGGAGGTCATCGCCCGTGATGCCGGGGAACTGGACTGGTCCACGGTGCTGGAACGGGCCGGGAGGTACAACCTCCTCCTGCCGCTCCGGCGAGTGCTTCCCCAACTGGCCGCAGATTGGCAGGTGCCCATCCCGCCGGCCGTGCTGGAACAACTTCGAGAAATGCCGCACTCACCGGCAGAACGGCGGCTCTCTTCCCACCTCATCGCCCGCCGCCGTTCGGTGGCCCGACGTTTCTGGGACAACCTGGCCGGCCAACCGACCTGGACCGATCGCCTGCGCTTCGCCTGGAGCAACCTCTTTCCCTCGCCGGCCTATATGCGGGAGCGCTACGGCATCCGCCACCTCTGGCTGCTCCCGTTTTATTACCCTTATCGCTGGTTCCTGGGCCTGCGCAGCGCCCTCCTTCCCCACCCTAAGCCCTAAGCCCTAAGCCCTAAGCCCTAAGCCCTAAACCCTAAACCCTAAACCCTAAACCCTAAACCCTAAACCCTGATCCCATGCACATCCTCTTCCTCACCCCTTACGTCCCCACCCCCATCCGCACCCGGCCTTACAACCTGCTCAAGGCCCTGGCCGGCCGAGGCCATCGCCTGACCCTGCTCTGCATCGCCCAGGGGGAGAGTCTTGGTGCGACCCGGCCCTCCCCCCTCGAGGAGCAGGCTCTGGCCGAACTGCGTGCCCTGGGCATCGAGGTCCGGGCCGTATTCCTCCCCCGCCTGCGCTCGCTCTACAACTGCCTGCGCGCCCTGCCT
>DAOUAK010000155.1:0-6813 GCA_034433695.1 Chloroflexia bacterium | reverse complement strand
AGGTGGTCACCTTCAGCGGGAGCGCAACCGGCACGCTGCCCATAACCTTCACCTGGGCCTTTGGCGACGGCGGGTACGGGGTGGGGGTGACGGCCACGCATACGTACAGCCAGGCCGGTGCCTACAACGT
This sequence comes from Chloroflexia bacterium, assembly GCA_034433695.1. GTDB lineage: Bacteria > Chloroflexota > Chloroflexia > DTKN01 > DTKN01 > JASFBA01. The sequence continues at coordinate 6,683 of DAOUAK010000155.1, read as the reverse complement.
CCTCCTGACGGTGACGAACGCGTGCGGCGGGGAGGTGGTGAGCGAGACGCTCGTGGTGCTTCCGGCCTGCACCCCTCCCACGGCAACCGTCTTCACCTGGGAGCCGCCGACGCCTACGGTGGGGGAGGAGGTCACCTTCAGCGGGAGCGCGACCGGCACCCTGCCCCTGACCTTCACCTGGGCCTTTGGTGATGGCTTCTCCGGCAGCGGGCCGGTGGTCACCCACACCTACGCGGCGAGCGGCACCTACGACGTGCTCCTGACGGTGACGAACGCCTGTGGCGAGGAGATGGCCACCCGCTCCATCGTCGTCCGGCCGGTTCCGCCGGTCCGCTACGCCATCTACCTGCCGCTGGTGTTCCGGGGGTATGGGCCGTAGGAGCACAGGGCGCGGTGTATCGCACCCCCGCCGTGCCCGTTGTGGCGAACGCGGGCAGGAACTGTACGGCTCAGTCGTAGACCGTGGGGTCTGGAACGGTGGGTGTCTCCGTAACCTCGGGGCCACGAGGGGCCAGGTCCCGGCCGGCCGCCTCGGCCAGGACATCGGCCGCCCACCGGACTTCGACTTCGTCTTTTCCTTCCACCATCACCCGCAGGAGCGGCTGGGTGCCGGAATACCGCAGGAGGATACGTCCTTTCCCGGCGAGGCGCTCCTGGACCCGGGCCTGGGCCTCTTGCAATGCCGGGAGGGTCTCCAGCGGGGGTTTGCGCGAGGTCGGCACGTTGACGATCGCCTGAGGGTATTTGCGTACCCCGACCGAAAGCGCCGAAAGCGGCCGACGGGTGCGGACGGCCAGACCCAGCACCTTGATCGCCGTATACAGCCCGTCCCCGGTGGTCATGCCTTCGCCGAAGAGAAGTACATGGCCGGAAGGTTCCCCTCCCAGGACAAAATCGCCCTCCAGCATCCGCCGGGCGATATGCCGGTCGCCTACCGGAACGCGCTCCAGGCGGGCCCCCCAGGCCTCCAGGGTATGCTCCAGCCCCAGGTTCGTCATCACCGTGCCCACCACCGTGTTATGGCGCAACTGCCCCCGGGCCAGGAGGTCGCGGGCCAGGATGGCCAGCAGGTTGTCGCCGTCCAGGAGGGCGCCCCGTTCGTCCACCAGGAGGAGGCGGTCGCCATCGCCGTCCAGGGCCAGCCCGGCGTCGGCCCGTTCGCGCAAGACAGCCTCACGCAGTCCCTCGGGGTGCTCGCTTCCGCAGTTGTCGTTGATGTTGCCTCCGTCGGGGGCGGCGTTGAGCACGATCACCTGGGCTCCCAGGCGGCGGAAGACTTCCGGGGCGACCCGGTAGGCGGCTCCGTGGGCACAGTCCACCACCAGGCGCCAGTTTTCCAGGAGGTGCGGCCGGCCGGCCCGTTCCTCCAGTGCCTCCAGGTAAAGTTCCTCCGGCGGGTGTTCTGCTTCTACCGGCCGTCCCACCGGCCGGAACGGGCCGGCCGGGACGCTCCGGCGGACGCGCCGCTCGATTTCCTCCTCCAGGGCATCGGGCACTTTGAAGCCGCTGCCGGCGAAGAATTTGAGGCCGTTATCGGGAGCGGGGTTATGAGAAGCGGAGATGGCCACCCCCAGGCCGGCCCCCAGATGGCGGGTGAGGAGGGCCACGGCCGGTGTGGGCAGAATTCCTGCCAGAAGCACGTCCACGCCTCGCTCCATCAGCCCGGCGGCGATGGCCGCCTCCAGCATAGGGCCGGAGCGGCGGGTATCCCGGCCGATGAGGGCCAGCGGCGCATAGCCGGCCTCCCACATCACTTCGGCCACGGCCTGCCCCACGCGCACGACAAAGTCGGCCGTCAGCGGCCAGGTGGGTACCCGTCCCCGGATGCCGTCGGTGCCAAAGAGGCGCCCTTCTTCACCCATTCCGCGCCTCCGTTTCCGTCAGGCCGGCCATTTTCCTCCCCGCCTCCAGGAGGGCCTGGACCTCCTCGGCGCTTCCGGCCTCGGCGTACAGCCGCAGGAGCGGTTCGGTGCCCGAGGGCCGGATGAGGAGCCAACTTCCGTCGGCAAGGACATACTTGTACCCGTGCTCGCCGAAGCGGTGCTGCGCCGGGCGGCCCAGGAGTTCCCGGGGCGGGTCCTTGCGCAGGCGCTCCAGCACGTCCGGATAGCATTCTTCCGCACAGGGCAGGTCCAGGCGGGCGTAATCATGCTCGCCGACCTGCTCGAAAAGGTAGGCGACCAGTTCAGAGGGGGTGCGTTCCAGCCGCACCATGAGGTCGAGCAGGAAAAGGGCGGCCAGGATGCCATCCCGTTCGGGGATATGGCCGCGGAAGCCGAATCCTCCGCTTTCTTCCCCGCCGATCAGGGCATCCTCCTCGACCATTTTGGCCCCGACGTACTTGAAGCCCACCGGCGTTTCAAAGACGGGCAGGTGGTAACGGGCGGCCAGTTTCTCCACCATCGAGGTGGTGGAGATGCTCTTGACGATCGGGCCGCGCCAGCCCCGTACCTCCAGGAGGTAGAGGGTCAGCAGGGCAAAGACGCGCAGGGTATCCACGTAGCGTCCCTTTTCATCCACCAGGCCGACCCGGTCGGCATCGCCGTCCAGGGCCAGGCCCACGTCGGAGCCGCTGTCGGGCACCACCGTACAGAGTTTGGTCAGGTTGTGGGGGAGCGGTTCGGGGTTGCGCATTCCCGGGAAGATCGGGTTGCGCTCCCCGTGGATTTCGACCACGCGGGTGCTTCCCCCTTGCAGGAGGGCTGGCAGGTATCCACAGCCGGCCCCGTACATGGGGTCCACGATCACCGTCAGGCCGGCCTGGCGAATACGCTCCAGCGGGACCAGGCCGGCCAGTTGCTCCTGATAGGCCGGGAAGGGATCGAAGAGGACGATGCGGCCCGCCCGGCGGGCCGTCTCGAACGGTTCCCGGCGCACCGGCGAGCGGTCCAGGAGGGCTTCGATTCCGGCGATCATCTCCGGCGGGGCCGAGGCGGCGTACTCCGACTTGATCTTGAAGCCGTTGTACCGGGGCGGGTTGTGGCTGGCCGTAATCACCACACCTCCGGCCGCCCGGTGGAGCAGGATGGCGTAGGCCGCCGTAGGGGAGGGACAGGCCTTCTGGCAGAAGAAAACGGGGATGCCGTTGCCGGCCATCACCTCGGCCGTCGCCGCGGCAAAGTCTTCAGAGGCGAAGCGATGGTCGTAGGCGATGACCAATCCCCGCGAGGCCGTTCCCTGAGCCTGGAGGTAGTCGGCCAGGGCCTGGGCGACCCGACGAACGTTCTCGAAGGTGAAATCCTCGGCAATGATGGCGCGCCAGCCGTCGGTGCCGAAGTGGATGGGAGCGGGCATGGCCTGTCCATCCGGTATTGTCAACGGGCAGGGGGAGCGGCGACCTGGACGGTTTCCTCGGCTTTGGCCCCCTGACGAGGGCCGGCCTGATGAAGCAGCGCCTCCAGTTCCTTCCCTTCCAGCGTTTCCACCTCTATCAGGCGCTGGGCGATGCGGTCCAGCACCTCGCGGTGTTCCTCCAGGAGGCGGCGGGCCTGCTGATAGGCCCTCTCGACGATACGGCGGACTTCTTCGTCGATCAGTCGGGCTGTATCGTCGCTATAGTCGCGCTGCTCACCGATCTCGCGTCCCAGGAAGACGAGTTCGTCCTTCTGTCCGTAGGCCACGGGGCCGAGGTCTTCGCTCATGCCGAACTCGGTCACCATACGCCGGGCCATCTTGGTCGCCTGTTCGATGTCGTTTTCCGAGCCGGTGGTGACATCGTTGAGGACGATTTGCTCGGCGGCGTAACCGCCCATCGCGTAGGTGATGTCGGCCAGGAGTTTGCGCCGGGACATGAGATGGCGGTCTTCGGTGGGCAAAGCCATGGTGTAGCCCAGGGCCATGCCCCGGGAGACCACCGAGATTTTGTGCACCGGGTCGCATTCCGGGGTGAGGTGGGCGACCAAGGCATGGCCGGCCTCGTGATAGGCGATGATACGCTTTTCTTCCTCGCTGATGCGGCGGCTCTTGCGTTCGGGGCCGGCGATCACCTTCTCCGCCGCTTCTTCCATGTCGGCCATGGTGATCTGGCGACGGTTGCGCCGGGCGGCGAGGATCGCCGCCTCGTTGACCATATTGGCCAGGTCGGCTCCGGAAAAGCCGGGTGTCTGTCGGGCCAGTACTTCCAGGTTGACGTCGGGCGCCAGAGGCTTGCCCCGGACGTGCACCTTGAGAATCTCCACCCGGCCGCGCATGTCCGGACGGTCCAGCACCACCCGCCGGTCGAAGCGGCCGGGGCGGAGGAGGGCGGGGTCCAAAATATCCGGGCGATTTGTGGCCGCGATCACGATGACGCTGGTGTTGGTGTCAAAACCGTCCATCTCCACCAGAATCTGGTTGAGGGTCTGTTCGCGTTCGTCATGGCTGCCGCCCAGGCCGGTGCCGCGCTGCCGGCCGACGGCGTCGATCTCGTCAATGAAGACGATATCCGGGGCGTTGCGCTTGGCCTGCTCGAAGAGGTCGCGCACCCGACTGGCCCCGACTCCGACAAACATCTCCACGAACTCGGACCCCGAGATGGAGAAGAACGGCACCCCCGCTTCCCCTGCGACGGCGCGGGCGAGCAACGTTTTTCCCGTCCCCGGAGGGCCCATCAGGAGCACGCCCCGGGGGATGCGCGCTCCCAGGGCGGCGAACTTTTCCGGATACTTCAGGAACTCGACCACCTCGCTCAGTTCCTGCTTGGCCTCGTCCACCGCCGCCACGTCGGCAAAGGTAACCTTGGGCTTATCCCCGGTAAAGAGCCGGGCCCGGCTTTTGCCGAAGGAGAGGGCCTGGTTATTGGTCCCCTGGGCCTGCCGCAGGAAGAAGAAAAGGACAAAGAGGAAGATCAGGGGCATGATAAAGTAGCCCAGGGAGCCGAGAAGCGAGTTCCAGAAGGAAGGCGGCCGGACCTCGATCTCCGGCATCTGATCCAGGGGGACGCCGGCCTCGCGCAGCAGGGAGACAATGCTCTCCTGCGACTCCTTGCGCGAGGTGACCGTGCGTCCGTCGGTATATGTGACATCCAGGCGCTGCTCATCGTCGCCGACGACGATGCGGGAAATCTTGCCCGCCCGGGCATCGGCCAGCACCTGGTTCAGCCGAACTTCCCGCTGCCCGCCCGGATTCAACTGGCTGAAGATCAGGGCGATGGCGGCGACGATGATGATGAGATAGATGAGTCCACTTACCCAGCGACTGCCCATCAAAACCGACCTCCAAAAGTTCTATATTCATTATACCAGAAACGGCCTAAACCGCAACTCTTATTTCAGGTGTCTTCGCGCCTCCTCCAGTACCGCGTCGAGCATCCCTTCCGTGAGCCGGCCGGTGCGGGTATTCCGCTGGCTGGGGTGGTAGGAGGCGATCAGGATGGGCCGGCCGCTTCCCAGGGGATAGAGCCGGCCGTGGCCAAAGTCGCCGGGGGGCAGGACCAGGCCGCTCTCGCGCAGGAGATGCAGGTAGCCCTCAAAGGCGATTCTCCCCAGGGTCAGGACGACCTGCAGGCGGGGGAGGAGGGCCAGTTCGCGTTGCAGGAAAGGGAGACAGCGACGGATTTCTTCCGCGGTGGGGCGGTTTCCCGGAGGAGCGCAGCGGCAGACGGCGGTGAGGAGGACGTCGTAGAGTTCCAGACCGTCACCGGGACCCTCCGAACGGGGCCGGTTGGCAAAGCCGGCTCGATGGAGGGCGGCGATGAGGGTTCGGCCGGCCTCGTCTCCGCTGAACATGCGCCCGGTGCGGTTGCCACCGTGGGCTGCCGGAGCCAGGCCGATGAGGAGCAACCGGGCGTTGTGGTCGCCGAAGGAGGGAAGTGGCCGGCCCCAGTAGACCTCGTTGCGATAGGCCTGTCGGCGCCGACGGGCCACCTCCTCCCGCCAGGCTACCAGGCGCGGGCAGCGCCGGCAGGCAATGATCTCGGCCTGCAGGTCTTCCCAGGAATCACCGGCCACCGGTCTGTTCACTCTGGGCTTCCCCGAAGCCCGCCAGCAGGCGACGTCACGTCTCTCCCGGTCCCATGCCCTCCATCATCCGGCGCATCATGCCGGCCATCAGGCGCGGCATGGCCCGCATCGCCAGGACCACGGCCACCCCACCCACCACGGCTCCGAGCGCCGCAGCGAGCAGGTAGCCCCTATACCTGCCGGCCCCGTTCACGGTTGCCTCCTTGGGCCTGTAGGACGAAAGGCAGAGTTTACGCTATCCGCCACTTCCCCAGGGTCTGCGCCCTGCTTTCCCAACCCTTCCAGCACCCGTTCCGGCGTGGCCGGAAGCCGGGTGATCCGTACTCCTATGGCGGCGTGGATGGCGTTGGTGATGGCCGGGGCGGTGGGGATGGAGGTGATCTCCCCCACCCCTTTGGCCCCAAAGGGGCCTTCGTGATGGTAGGCCTCCACCAGGATGGGGATGACCTCGGGGATGAGGGGGGCCCGGGGCACGCGGTAGCGACGCAGGTCGGCGTTGCGCACCTGCCCCTCCTCCAGGACGAGTTCCTCGCTCAGGGCATAGCCCATCCCCATCACCACGCCTCCTTCCATCTGCCCGACGATGGCCTGCGGGTTGACGGCCCGGCCGACATCATGGGCGGCGACGACCTTGAGGACGCGCACGTTTCCGCTCCGGAGGTCCACTTCCACCAGGGCCGCCTGGGTAGCAAAACCGTAGGCGAAGTGGTCATCGCCGGGTTCTCCCAGGGGTGTGGTGGGCGG
>DAOUAK010000154.1:0-3974 GCA_034433695.1 Chloroflexia bacterium | reverse complement strand
GGTGCCGGGGTCGTTGTGTAGCGCAGCCTTCCCCCCTGGTCATAGTAGCGGCGGGTCACGTTGGTAGCGTCGGTGGGGCTCAGATTCTGGATATCGCTGGCCGAGTCGTAGCAGTAGGAACCGCTTTGGTACTTGTTGGCCGTAAAGGGCCCGTAAAGGGTCCCTTCGCCGCTGATGAAGCCACTATAACTCATGGCGCTGAGGATGTCGGTGCGCTGCTGGTTGACGATGGCCGCCAGGGGTTGGGGTGGGTTGGCGGTGGAACTCAGGCGGGCTCCGCCGTGCCAGCCGCCGGGGACGGCGGGGACCCCGTAGTTGGGGTCGTTCTGGACGATGACGACCGAGGCCCCGGGAAGGAGGTTGGGGTAGGTCCGCTCGGTCACTTCCCCGTTCTCCCGCACGTAGCGAATGCGGACGTCGGTAGCCGAAGTGCCCAGGTTCTGAACGGTGAAACTGCTGATCCAGTTGTACCACTCTCGCATCAGGCTGGGAAGATAGACCGTCGCGGAACCGGACGAGAAGGCGTTGTACATGGAGGCCCCATAAGCATCTTCCTGCTGGAGAACCACCACGGCCAGGGGCTGAGTGGAGACGATGCGGGCCGAACCGTAGAAGCCGGCCCCACAGGCCGTCTGCTGGTAGGAGGTGCTCCCGCGAAGGGGCAGGGTTTGGTCCCTGAGCGAACAATCGGGCCGAGGGTTGCCGTTGGCGTCGTAATAGGTGATATCGAAGGTGGCCGGGCCGTTGCCGGCGTTCTGGAGATAAAGGTAGGTTCGCCAGGTGGAGCCCCAGGGGAGCCACATGACCACCGGGGCATAGATTTCCACTCCGGGTTGCCCCCAGCCGGTCCCCACGTTGGCCTCGGAGATGCCGGTGTAAGCGGCCACCTTGTTATCACGCTGGTAGCGGACGACGGCGGCGATGTCCTGGTCGGAGACGAGCACAACGGCCCCATCGAAGCCCTTAGCAGTGCTCACGGAGGTTTCTCCCCGCGCCGGGAGGGAGAAGTTCTGGTAGCCGTAGCGCGAACCGTCGGGCCGGTACCAGTTGACGGTGACCTGGGCCGGGGAAGGGCTCAGGTTGAGGATTTCGATGTACGATTCCCAACTGCCGGAGGTGGAGGAAGTGTGGACTTTGGGCAGGTAGGTCACTTCGGCGCTGAACTTGAGCGCGTCGGCGACCACCTCGCGGGTATTCTTCGGTTCGCCAGTGTAGTCGTCCAGATAGACGTAAGCGTTGTTGGTGTCGTCATGCTCCAATTCGTAGGTGCCCAGGGAGACCCAGTTGTTGGCGAGCCCGCTCTGGTTCCTGTAAACGGTAGTGGTCTGGGAAGGGTAGTAATGGATGGTGTAGCGGGCGTTCGCGGTACGGTTGGAGATAGCGGCGATAAAGGCGCTGATGCGGTAGAAGCCGTGGTAGCGGATGGGGGCGAAGCCGCCGGCCGTGGAATCCCAGCGGGCCCAGGACCAGGGCGGGTCCCAGTTTTTGGTGTAGTGAACGAAGTAGCCGTTGCCGGCGGTCGAGGTGGTCCAAGGGCCACCCTGACTCCAGCCGGCGGCATTGGCGGGATGGTCTTCCACAATGCGGTCGAAGCAGCTGATGGCATCGCCGGGGAGGCCGCGCCAGAGGCATTCGGCGGTGCGTCCCTGGCCCGCGTTCGGCCAGTCGCGCAGCGGGTCGGCCCCACTCCCCCGCCAGCCGAAGGGGTCGGTGGCATAGTCGTTTGAGCTACCTCCTCGATATACAGAGAGGTGAAGGTGGTATTGTCCCGGCGTCCCCGAGTCACTGCTCCACCCAATCAATTGCCCCGCCTGAACCCAATCACCAGGATGTACATTGAAGTGGTCTTGGAGATGGGCATACCTTGTGTAGTAGCCATTCTTGTGATCGATCAGCACTTGATACCCAAATGGATCCCGCCACCGTGTCTCAAGAACTTCGCCATCAGCCGCTGCCAGGATCTCAGTTCCGTTGCCCATCCCCCAATCGATCCCTCCATGGCCAGGGTAGCAATGTGGTTGACAATCGGGGGTCTTCTCGCCCGTATAGATGGTGATCTCGTTATCTGGACTGGTCCTGTTTCCATTAGGGTAGTAATGGTCGAAAAACGAGGTCAGCCGGTATGTTCCATTGAACGGTGGCCGTAAGGCGATACCGGCGGCCCCAACCTTAGAAAAGCCGAACAGCCCTACTAGGAGCACCATGATAATAGGATAGAAAGATATGGATTAGACCCCTTACTACGGAAGATTTCCGTACCATCACGGACCTCCTTCTAACCCCGGCAGCCAAGCCACCGGGGCCCAAGGAGCAGTGGGACCAGCTACCGGCCACTGCTCGATCCCATCGAGGGAAGTGACCCAGACCTCACCATAATCTCCTAGCGTTACCGCAAAGGCCAGTTTCTGACCGTCCGGTGACCAGGAAAAGGAAGTAACCCGACGATCAGTAAAGCGGGTAAGTTGGATTTCTGATGATGAGGCCATATCAAGTAGCCAAAGGTCGGCAGGGACATCTGATTGGGAGGGATACTTTGCCCGGGCAAAAGCGATGTAACGGCCATCGGGGGACCAGGTTGGCGGACAGTATACCGTAAGCCCTTGGGCCATCGCTATTGATGACTTGCTATCCTTGTGCACCAGCCAAAGCTCTCCATCCATGGTGTAGGAGTCAAGCGCTCGTGTAAGGAGGAGAGCAAGCCATTGCCCATCCGGCGACCAAGCCAAGTTGTGTGGTAGTATGTCCGCCCCTCCAGACACTTGAAATGCAGCGATGATGGTGCGTTCTCCCCCTGTCAGTGGGGTCAGACCAATCTCAATGTCGGAACCAGGATGCGACGCAGTCGGGCCATAGATACTGGCATCAGCGATCCACGATCCGTCGAGTGATGTGGCGAAGGAACGGGCTCCATAGCCATAATCCCATTTCGGGAAAGAGAACACTTGGTGTTCCCCGGTGTCCAGGTTCAAAAGCCATGCTTCCTCGTAATATCCGGGCTTTCCTACAAAGACTCGCCGGCCAAGTCCCCAGGCTAAAAAATCCAGCTGGTCGGAATTGCTCGTGATGAGCTCGAATTGGCCGGAGACAGGTGTGATCCAATACGAACCATGCCATGCATCTCCATATTGAACGTCAGCCACAAGAGAATGTCCGTCAGGTGAGGTGTGCAACTTGCGCAACCATGTTCCAGGGAAGCCTACCTCCAATCCCAGGTCAACGGTTTTCCCGGCTTCTCCCCACCGTCTTCCCTCTTTGTCCACCAGGACCGCTTTGAGCACCGGGTAGGCATCCGGAGAGGGAAGGTAGGGATACCAGATCGTCTCCAACGCCGCCGGCCGCGGGCCCTGGGGGGCCGGGGGGAAAGCCGGCGTGGGGAAGGGCAGGATGGGTGTAACCTCCGGTGTCGGCTTGGGCGGTCCCGGCGGATAGGTGGGCGTGGGCGTGGTAGGTACGGTGGGCCAGGGGGTCATCGTCGGCAACGGTGGTTCGGTCGGCTCCTCGGTCCACACCGGCGGCGGGGGATAGGCCACCGCTGTGGGAACCTCCTGGCCGGCCGGGGGAGAGGCCCAGTAGGCGGTGCAGCCGGCCAGAACCAAGGGGAAGAACACAAGGAAAGCGGAGATAGAGACACGCATCGGTTTCCTCCTTGAGCATTCCACGGCAGGCGGGAGGCCTGCCTCCACAGGGAGCGCCGGCCCGCTGCCCGCGCTTTCCTTCCGGGGGCCGGCCCGGGAAAGTTCTGTTCCCGTCTTCACCTCCTTTCGGCTCTCGTAGATCGGCCACCTGCCCCAGGGCATTCTGCCCTCTGGCACAAAGATATTATCCCACATCTTCTCTGTTTTGTCAAGTTGTGTTTTTTCATCTATCTTGAGGCAAGTGTTGGCGAAATATGCCTCGCACCTCCCCAACACCTTGAGAAGAGGACATGGGGATGTCCCCAAAGTTCCGGAAATCCCCGGACGGCTTTTCCAGCC
>DAOUAK010000153.1:0-11244 GCA_034433695.1 Chloroflexia bacterium | reverse complement strand
CGCATATCGAGGTGCTGCCTCGTTAGGCCCATCTCGGAGAAGTCGGGGGCGCCGTTACCCCCGGCGGGCCTATCATCTGCCGTCGGTATGGCGCCGGTTTCCTCGGGTGGGAGAGGAGGGGCCGAACGGCCCTTTCTCTCCCACCTTTTGGGCGGGGTTATAAATCGTCGGAAACAAGGGCCGGGTTTCGTTCGAGCCGGCGTTTTATCATCCGCTCGACCCAGGCCAGACGGTCGTACACGATGCGGCGGGAAATCTTCCGGGGAATCATGGCTCTTTCCCGGCCAGCAGGGCCAGACGCTCGCGTTCCAGCGGGATCAGGTCTCCGGCACGACGCAGGATATACAGTTCATATTCGTCGGCCTGATAGGCATCGCGGGCATAAAGGCGCTCGCCCCGGATGACGTTAGCGGCCAGAAAGGGGTCAGCCTCGGGCAAAACGACCAGGTCCACCCTGGGGACGTCGAAGAAGTCTTCCAGGGCGACCGCCAGGGCCACTTTCTGGCGTGCCGAGAGTGGGCGACGGGGCAAGACCCCGATGTCCAGGTCACTGCTACCCGGCGGGAGGGCCACTCCCTCCAGGACGAAGCGAAGCGCCTGGCAGGCCCGGCTGCCGAAGGCGTACAGGCAATCTACCCCGAATAGTTCACACAGGCGATGGAATCGCTCCACCAGGGTCATCGTCACCGGTCCACCTCAAGGCCATCCTAGCATATCATAATCGCTCCTCACTGTCAAAGAGTGCGAAATCCCGGTTTAAGGAAACGGCGGACCGGGCTGTTTCCCTCCCCCCATCTCGCTTCAAGGGGCCGGCCCGCCGCATATCGGGGCGCTGCCTCGTTAGGCCCATCCCGAAGCAGGGGGCGCGGTTACCGCTCCCCCACCTTTTCCGCCAGAATCCACCACCCCGCACCCCAGAAGCGGGAGAAGGCGGAATCGGAGAGGTCGAAGCGCCGCCAGAGGCGCTGCGCCGCTTCCGTCTGATACAGCCGGAGGAAGGCCTTTCCCAGGAGCGGCAGGTTGAGCGAGGTCACCGGGCGGTTGCCGCGGGCCCAGCAGATCCGGCCGCCGTACCGCTCCACGGCCTCGAGGTAGCGGGGGAGGGGGAAGGCGTTCTCATAGATCGGGCGGGCCGGCCGGCGGCCGTGGAGGAGGGCGGCCAGGGCGCGTTTCATCCGGGCGGGGAAACGGCTGAGCGAATCCACCGAGAAGCGTCGGGTGACGATATCGGCGAAGAAGAGGCCGCCGGGACGCAGGACGCGCAATTGTTCGGCGATGGGCGGTTCGATGTTGGGGAAATGCTCCAGGAGGCCGAAACTCATCACCAGGTCGAAGGTGCCTGCCGGAAAGGGCAGGGCACAGGCGTCGGCCTGGAGGAAATGGGCCGGCCGGTCCGGGGCAGTAGAATGCGCAAAGTTCTTCCGGGCGAAGGCCAGGGCCGCCTCGGAGATGTCCGCCAGGGTGACGCGGTAGCCGTAGCGGTCGTGAAAGTAGAGGGAGACGCCGCCCGAGCCACAGCCGACCTCCAGGGAACGCAGGGGCGTATGGGGGAAGAACTCCTCCAGGCGATGGAACTTGACCGCTTCCCAGAGTTCGGGGAAGGTACGGCAGTCGCGGATGTTGCCGGGCCTGTAGAAGGGCCGGCCTTCTTTCCAGACGGCATCGAACACGGCAGCCTCCTTTCCTTCATTCTACCGTAAGGCGTTCCGGCCGGCAAATTCGGGCCGGCTGCGGACTTCGGGGCGAGGCTTCCGGGGTACTGCCCGTTATAGTACTTTTTTCCTATTGACCGGACGGCGGAGGAGGGGTATAATAAAATAAACAGAAGCGATGAAGCCCGGTCTGTAGGATGGGCACCTGGACCAAGTAGAGCAGGTGGCGTGACCGATCGCTGAGGTCAATCTGTTTTTGTAGCAACAGATTGGCCCGGCAGGTTGGAGGTGTACCATGGTTCGAATCAAGTGGTTGGGGTATCCGGTCGTGGCTTTGCTCGTACTCCTTCTGGGTTCATACTTCCCTGGCTCGGCCGCTTCTTCCCTGCGAGCACCATGCCAAGAAGCGACTGGCCCCTATGTGCGCCTCCTGGGTTGGGAATTCGACCCCCTCTGTCAACCCGAGCCGTTATTTCTCCCCTCTTTTCTGCGGCTGAAAGACTACGAGGACGGGGTAACGGGGTACTACCTCGTCCAATTCGTAGGGCCTATCCCGCCGGAGTGGAAAGAGGAAGTGTCAAAGCAGGGGGCTGTACTGCTGGACTACATCCCCGACTTTACCTTTATTGCCCGAATGGATAAGGCTGCCCGGGAACGGGTGGCAGCGATGCCGATGGTTCGCTGGGTGGGAATTTACCAGCCGGGCTATCGTCTGGATCCACTTCTTCTGGCCCAGGTGCTCGGTACGGCAGAAATTTCTTCCGGCCCCCAGTCCGTCCGAGTGGAACTTTTTCCCGATGCCGATATCTCGGTACTGGAGGAGCAGATTCGCCGGATCGGCGAAGTCCGAAGCATCTCCCGAAACGATTGGGGAGTCTTGCTCCAGGTGCAGGTGCCTTCCGGCGAGATCGGTGCGCTGGCGAACCTCAACGGGGTTCGCTGGATCGAGCCGATTCCGGAATACAAGATCTTCAATAACATTGCCGTGGACATCATGAATGTGCGCAATGTCGTCTGGAATACCCAGGGGCTATATGGGGCCGGCCAGATTGTGGCCATCTGCGATACCGGATTGGACAGGGGTTCAACGGCTCCGGCCAACCTGCATGACGATTTCGAGGATGGCAACGGCAACTCCCGCGTGATCGCCCTGATCGACCTGGACGGCGACCCCCAAAGTACGGCCGATGACCCCAATAGCGGCCACGGCACCCATGTGGCCGGTTCTGTCCTGGGCAACGGGAAGATGTCCGGCAGTAACCCCCCATCCCACAATTATCCTTCGACCTGTTACGCCGGTGTGGCTCCGGAGGCCAGGTTGTATTTCCAGGCGGTGGAAGACTCCCAAGGCTATCTCACGGGTATCCCCGCCGACCTAAACAACCTCTTTCAGCCTGCCTACGGTGCGGGGGCGCGCATCCATACGAACAGTTGGGGCAGCAGCCAGGCCGGGACATACTCGATAGACTCACGGAACACCGACCTATTTATCTGGAACAACCGCGATTTTACCATCCTTTTTGCCGCCGGCAACGACGGCACCGACAACAACCCGGCCGATGGTTTTGTAGACCCTTGGAGCATGGGCAGTCCGGCCACGGCCAAGAACTGTATTACCGTTGGGGCTACTGAGAACAACCGCCCCAATCCGGCTCCGAACCCCAACTCCTGGACCTGGGGAACGGCCTGGCCCGACGACTACTCGGTGAATCCGATCAGGGATGATTACACAGCCACCGACGCCAATGGGATGGCAGCCTTTTCCAGCCGAGGCCCGGCTGCCGATAACCGTTATAAACCCGATGTGAGCGCCCCTGGCACCTGGGTCCTCTCCGTATACTCTCAGGCCAACCATCCTGCGGATGGAGGAACCCAGTACGACGGCTGGGGTACTCCCCCTAACCGTTGGTATAAGTATATGGGGGGCACTTCGATGGCTACCCCTCTTACTGCCGGCGCGGCCACTCTGGTGCGCCAGTTTTATGTAGAGCGAAAGGGGATCACCCCGAGCGCGGCCTTGATCAAGGCTACGCTGGTCAACGGGGCCACCGATATGTACCCCGGCCAATATAGCAGCCCGAGCGAACAGCCCACCACCCGACCCAATAACGTCGAAGGGTGGGGGCGGGTCAACGTAGAGGCGAGCCTTTTCCCGGCCAGCCCGCGCGTGCTGGACTATTTCGACTTTACCGAGGGCATTCAGACCAATGAGTGGGACACCTTTGTCTTCAACGTCGGCGCGACCCAGCCTTTCCGCACCACTCTGGCCTGGAGCGATTACCCGGGGACGATGGCGGCCGGCGGAGGCCTGGTTAACGACCTGGACCTGGACGTGACTAAACCCGGAGGAAGTGTCCAGTATCCGAACAATGCCAGCCGGCGCGGGGCCACGCAATATGGGTACTACGACGGCGATCCTTACAACGTCTGGACTTCACAGAGTACATGGCGCTATGCCGTCAAATTCACTCCCTCTTCGTACCCGGTGACGGTGGAAAAGGCTCTGTTTTTCTATTATTCAGCGGCTGACCCCGCACAGTTCCGACTGTGGGTCTATGACGATGATGGGGCCGGCGGCGCCCCGGGGACCATCCTCCGTGGACCGATAACCACCAGGGCAACGTATAGTGGCGGCTGGTATGCGGTGAACATCAACCCTCCGGTAACCATCAGTAGCGGAAGTTTCTTTATCGCCGTCCAACCCACGGCCAATAATAACCCTTATATTACCGGGGATAACGGGCCGAGCGCAGGCCGAAGTTGGTATTCCTCGAATAACGGTTCGACTTGGACGAATCGATGGCCGCCGACCGGAGCACAAAAGAACCTGAACATCCGGGCGATCATGGTCGGGCCCGATTACAGTACGAACTATGACCGGGTGAACAATGTGGTTGGAGTGGATATCAACTCGCCAACCCAGACGGGCAATTATACGGTTCGGGTGAGCGGGTATAACGTCCCGCAGGGGCCACAGCCTTATGCGCTGGTAACTACGGCGGCGGCCTCCTTTACCGGGGCCTCTTCCTACCGCATCTTCGCCGGCGGCGACACACCTCCCCGCACCTTCGGGCGAACCGGGGTGAGGATGGACTTTAGCAGCGGGCCGGCCGGCAATGTTACGGTCACGATGAACAAGACGGCTCCCTCCCAGCCGCCGCCTTCCGGGGTAACTTTTCTGAATATCAACTGGGATATCACTTCGGCGATGACCGGCTTCAATACGCAGATCGTCTTCCAGTATAGTGAAAGCGATCTTCCCGGTGGAATGACCGAAGGACAGATTGCCGGAGCCTATCGCTGGACCGGATCGGCCTGGGAATTCAGGGGGGGTACGGTGGATACGACGGCCAACACGGTCACCGTTAACGGGGTAACGGCCTTTTCTACCTGGGCCCTGGGCAGTGCTCCCACCGCCGTCAAGTTGCTTTCCTTCCAGGCTTCGCCGGCCGCCGAGGGCGTCCTCCTGGCCTGGGAGACCGCTTCCGAATATGACAACCTGGGCTTTAACCTCTACCGTAGCGTCTCTCTCCAGGAGCAAGGCGTGCAGGTCAACTCCAGCCTTATCCCCTCCCGCTCGCCCGGCGGAGGCGAAGGGGCGACCTATACCTTCCTGGATGCGACGGCCCGGCCGGGGCAGACCTACTATTACACCCTGGAGGACGTAGACCTGAACGGCCGGCGCGCACAGCACGGGCCGGCCGCCATCTCCTATCGGCAGGTCTACCTGCCGCTGGTGTGGAGGTAAAAACGAACCGACGGGAGGGGGAAGACGGACCGGGACGGCCGGTCTCTTCCCCCTCCCGTCCTCTTATCGGAATGGGCCGATAAGCCGCTATCCTTCTGACAATAGTCCGTAGCAAGCCTTGACGGTCCGGGCTTCCCCCTTCAGTTGACCTGCCGGGCTCCTCGCTTCCGGTGGTCTCCCCGGCCGTCGCCCTCGTCGCTGGGGTCATTGCTGCCGGCCTACGGCGCATAGCGGAAGGGGTGGCGGGCGGCGGCACGTTCGCTGACGAGTTCCTCATAGGTCGGCCGGCCTTCGATCGCCTTCCGGATGGCCTGGCGCATGGCCTTGTAGTTGTTGAGTTCCACCCGCTTGCCGATGGACGCCGCCGGGTGGACAAAGACGTTGGCGATCAGGGCGAGGTCGTCCAGCAGGACTTCGGGGAGGAAGCCGTCTTCGATGCTGGCCCGGATGGCCATCTGCACCCCCGCCGCAGCCCGCTCATAGAAGAGGTGCCGCTGCCGTTCGGTGCGGATCGTCACCGTGGGCACAAGCAGGGTGCGCGGGCGCTCTTCCAAGAGGATGCAGCCGCGCTGAGGGCCGTGCTCCCGCAGGGCCCGCTCGATGGCCCGCCCCACCGGGCCGTCCCGCAGCCCGATCAGGAGGTCCACATGGGCGATCTCCTGGAAGGGCGGGCCGGCAAAGCCCTCCCCCACCTTCATCGCCCAGCCGGAGATGCGCCGGGGCGTCTGGTGAATGGCCGGGACCTCCGTATGCACCTCGTGCCCGCCCAGGTCATAGACCACCGGGCGGCGGGGAATCTTGCCCACCTCGGGCAGTTCCAGTTGCAGGCGCAACTCCTCCCGGTCCTCCCGGCGAAAGGCCCCGCCCGGCATGATCGGGTGGCGCGAATGCCCCACCCGGAGGCCCATCATCTCCAGCCCCTCCTTCACCGCCTGGGTGGAGCCCTGGTTGACGATGATGCGGATGAGTTTCTGGAGCCGGCCCTGGAAGTAACGCGCCGTCTCCAAATCGCCGCGCTGTACGGCATGGTAGATGCGCTGCCAGACGTCGGGCACCAGGTTGGCACTGGCCAGGATGGCCCCGTCACAGCCGGCCGCCAGCGCCGCCGTCACAATTTCGTCGCAGCCGACAAAAAGTGCCACCTGGCCGTACACTTTTTCCACCAGCGATTCGATAAACGGCATGTCCCCGGAAGAATCTTTGATGCCGATGACGTTCTCCAGGTCCAGAAGCATCCCCTCGGCCGTCCACCAGCGGTAGTGCGTGCCGGCGCACTGGGGAATGTTGTAGAGGACCAGGGGAAAGTCAAGGGCATCCAGGGCACGGTAGTGGTCGTAGACCTCGTTGAAGGAAGGCTTGAGGTAGTAGGGGGCGACGACCAGGGCGGCGGTGGCCCCGACGTCGCGGGCAAAGGCCGTCAGTTCGAGCGTCTCCCGGGTGGAGGGGGCGCCCGTCCCGGCCAGGACGGGGACGTGGCCGGCCACCTCGTCCACCGTGACCTCGATCACCCGCTTGCGCTCCTCGGGCTCCAAATACGAGAACTCGCCGGTGGTGCCGGCCGCCAACACCCCGTCCACATGGGGCAGGACGAAGCGGATGACCTCGCGGTAGGCCGCCTCGTCGAAGCGATCTCGCCGGTCAAAGGGGGTGACCAGCGCCGGGTAAATTCCCCGGAACCAATCGGGTTTGTAGCCCATCGCTTACCTCCCGAAGGCCTGGGCGATGGCCGCCCGGGCCGCCTGGTAGACGCTCCCGTAGAGGGCATGGCGGTCCAGCGCCCGGGGATGGACGGTGGCCAGGACGATCATGCAGGCCTCCTCCATCGCCAGGGGAGAGATCGTGCCCTCCTCCAGCGCCTCGACGATGGCCCGGGCCAGGGCCGACTGCGTCGGACCGTAGATCATATTGGCCTGGCGGAGGTCCTTCTGCTCCAGGGTGGGGAGAAGGAGGGTGGCCGGCCGCACCGTAAGGCCCGGCTCCAGGATGGTGGTCAGGGCTTCGCGGCCATGCAGGGGGTAGGTCAGTTGCCAGGCATAAGCCTCGCCCAGAGGGCCGTCCTTCGGACCGGCGACGAGGTCCAGTTGCACCCGGTTGAGCCCCTCTCCGGCCGTGCCGCTGCCCAGACGCAGGCCGTGGGCGGCGATGACTTCAGGGGCAAGGCCCAGAAGGGAGAAACGCTCCTCCAGCGGGCCAGAAGGGTACGACCATTCTTCCTCCTCGGCCGAAAGGAGGCCGAGTTTCTCCAGTTCCAGGCGAATCTCGGCCCGGGTTTCGTGGATGAGGGCGCCGCCGACGCCCTTGAGCGGCCGGCGCGGCGGCCCCATATCCAGCCCCAGCAGGGCCAGGGCCTGTTTGACGGCCACGCCGCCACCGTAGCGACAGAAGATGCGCGAGAGTTTCTGTACCCGCCACTGCTCGGCGCGGGCCTCTTCCAGTTTCCCCTCGCGCACCAGCCGCAACACCTTCTGCCAGACCTGGGGATAGACCTGGGCCGAGGCCAGAATCATGCCGGCGCAGCCGCCGGCCAGCGCCGGAACGACGATTTCATCGTGGCCGATGAGGACGTCCAGCCGGTCGCCGCAGTACTCCAGCACCTCCATCGTGTAGGTCAGGTCGCCGGAACTGTCCTTCAGGGCCACGATGTTGGGGAGATCGGCCAGGTCCTCGATGACGGTGCGCGGCAGGACCTGATCCATCACCTGGGGGATGTTGTAGAGGATGATGGGCAGGTCCACGGCCTGGGCCAGTTCGTAAAAATGTTGGTAGAGGCCCTTTTCGGAAGGGTGGAGGAAGAAGGGGGTGACCACCAGGAGGGCGGAGGCACCGGCCTCCTGGGCATCGCGGGCCAGGGCGATGGCTTCCCGGGTGGAAGAGGCTCCGGCCCCGGCGATGACCGGCTTTCCTCCCGCCTCCTCGCGGGCGATCTCCACCAGACGGCGTTTTTCGGCGCGGGAGAGGTAGGGAAACTCGCCGGTGGTGCCGCTGGTGACCAGGCCGTCCACATGGGGGAGAAGATGGCGGATGAGGCGGCGAAAGGCCTCCTCGTCCACCTCCTCCGTCTTGCGCTGAAAAGGGGTAACCAGGGCCGGGAAGACGCCCCGGGGGTCGAAACGGGCAGTATCACGCATCCGCCGCTCCTTGCGGCCTTCCCGGAGGAAAGCCGGCGCTCGTCCAGACCCCGTCCTCAGGGTTTGGGGATGGCCAGGTCGGCCGGCCCCTGGGCCGACATCTTCAGGCTGGGGTTGGTGTCCTGGATGATCTCGTGCAGGATCTGGCAGTACTTGACCTTTTCGCGGGCCCAGTCGGCCAGCATCTGCGGAGAGACGTAGGGCTTGTAGAGGGCGCCGGGACCGGCGGCGCAGGCGGGACCAGGCTCCATCTTGAAATAACAGGGCGCGCAGACGCGGGCCATCTCCGCGGCCTCGTAGAAGCGGTTGTATCCGCCGAAGGAATCGGTGAGGTAGATGTGCAGGTCGAGCGGGATGTCAATGGCCTGGCGGATGGAGGCCAGTTGCGGGAGCGAGAGGTCGGCTATTGGGTTGAAGGTGCTGGCGCCGAGGGTCTGGAGGACTTTGGCGCCGGCGGCGGAGGCATGGCCGGCGAAGATGGAGACCTTGATGACCACATCCGGCGGTAGGTCGCCGTTCTTCTTCATCTCGGTCAGGAGCCAGAGCAAGCCCTCGTCAATGGCCAGGAAGCCGCGAAAGCCCAGGTCCACGCAACGGAGGATGTCGGTGATGACGGCGCGGAGTTGATCGGAGCCGCGGAAACGCAGTCCCGAGAGGCCGCCTTCGGGGGTGACCAGTTGCCGGCCGGTGTCCCAGGCCGAGCGGGGGCCGGGAGTGATGATGACTTCGCAGCGGGCCTCGGCGGCGATGCGGGCAAAGCGCTTGAGTTCCTCGTCGTCGAGGAGGGTGGCGCCCATCACCACGGAGATGAGGCGGTGGATGGGGATGTTGCGCTTGTGCATCTCATCCACCAGGGCCTCCAGGACGTTGGGACGTTCGACGCCGGAGATTTCCATGCGGTAGTGGGCGCCATCGGGGAACGTCTTGGGGCTGGAAGGAAGGTCGTAAGCATCCTGAGGGGGGATGCCGGCCCGTTCGAGGGCACGGCGGGCACGTTCAGCGGGGAACGACATGGCCACACTCCTTCTTTTGTATAACGGCCCCACCGACCGGGTGGGGCAGAATCCAGGGCCGGCCCCATCGCCGGCAGAGGGTATTTTACACCAGGAGCGGGATGGGGTCAAATTGCGCTTTTGCCCGGAAGATGCTACAATAAAGAAAAGTTCGGTGGAGCACCCTCGATGGCCTATACCTTTGCCCTGGCCAATCAAAAGGGCGGCGTGGGCAAGACGACCACGGCCGTCAATTTGGGCGCCTTTCTCGCCCGGCAGGGCTACCGCGTGCTCCTGGTAGACGACGATTCCCAGGGCAACGCCACCACCAGCCTGGGCGTCGAGAAGGCCTCCCTGCGGGCCACCCTCTACGAGGTCCTGCTCGACCACCTGCCGCTGGAGCAGGTGATCATCCCCACCGGACGGGCCGGCCTCGACCTGGTTCCGGCCACGCTCCAACTGGCCGGCGCCACGGTGGAACTCCTCGGCCAGCCGGACCGCGAGTACCGCCTGGCCCGGGCCCTGCGGCCCTGCCAGGAAATCTACGACTTTATCTGCATCGACAGCCCCCCTTCCCTGGGGTTGCTCACGGTGAACGCCCTGGTGGCCGCCCAGGGGGTGCTGATCCCGCTCCAGTGCGAGTACCTGGCGATGGAGGGCCTGGCCCAACTCCTGGGAACGATTCGGCGCATTCAGGAGCGACTGAACCCCCGTCTCCACCTCATCGGCATCGTCATGACGATGTTTGACCGGCGGACGCGCCTTTCGCTGGAAATCGTCCAGGAAGTCCAGCGCCATCTGCCCGGCCGGGTCTTTGCCACCCTGATTCCGCGTAACATCCGCCTGGGCGAGGCGCCCAGCCACGGGCAGACCATCTGGGAGTACGACCCCCTTTCCCCCGGGGCGACGGCCTTTCGCCTGCTGGGACGGGAGTTTCTGGCGCGGATAGGGATGGCGCTCCCGGCACAGGAGGAGGAAAATGTCTGAGCGCAAGAGGTTAGGCCGAGGGCTGGAGGCGCTCATCCCTCCGCTGGAGGGGGGCGCAGGCGGCGTCCAGATGCTTCCCCTGAACCAGATTGTGCCGAATCCCCACCAGCCGCGGCGAAGACAGGAGCGGGAAGCGCTGGCCGAACTGGCCGCCTCCATCGCCGCCCACGGCGTGGTACAGCCGATCATCGTTACCGAAGTGGAGGGCAGCGTGCCGCCCACTTACCAGATCGTGGCCGGGGAACGGCGCTGGCGGGCGGCCCAGATGGCCGGCCTGGAGGTCATCCCGGCCCTGGTCAAGGAACTTTCCCCCCGGGAGGCGCTGGAACTGGCCCTGGTGGAGAATTTGCAACGGGAGGACCTCAACCCGCTGGAGGAGGCCGAGGCCTACCGGATGCTGGCGGAGGAATTCGGCCTGAGCCATGAGGAGATCGCCCGGCAGGTCGGGCGGAGCCGGCCGGCCATCACCAACACCCTGCGCCTGCTCCTGCTTCCCCCGGCCGTGCGCGAACGGGTGCTTTCCGGCGAGTTGAGCGCCGGCCACGCCCGGGCCCTGCTGGCCCTTCCCTCCCCCCAACTCCAGGAAGAGGCCATGCGCCTGGTGCTCCGGCGAGGGATGAATGTGCGCCAGACCGAACTTTTGGTCCAGCGCCTCCTGCGCCCAGGCCGGCCCAGAGCCCGGGCAAACCCCGCCGAGCAGGCCGAGACGGCGGCGCTGGAGGCCCGGCTGCGCGAGG
>DAOUAK010000152.1:0-25397 GCA_034433695.1 Chloroflexia bacterium | reverse complement strand
TAGGGGGGAAGATCGGCCGGCGGCATGAGGAGCGGCGCGCTTTCCGGGAGGGGAACGGCCCGATAGAGGGAGCCGGCTACCCAGGCCTCCGTCAGCGTCAGGTGGTGGGGAGTGACCTCGGCGCTCACCGGTACGCCCCGGGCCTTGGCCTGGCGGATGAGTTCCACGGCTCCGGCGGTGCTCACGTGGCAGATGTGCAACCGGCCTCCGGTCAGTTCGGCCAGGGCAATCTCCCGGGCCACCGCCGCCACCTCCGCTGCTGCCGGCCAGGGCCGCAACCCCAGCAAGGTGCAGAGCGGCCCCTCGTTCATATCGGCCTGCCGGCTCAGGGCCCGATCCTCGCAGTGGGCCAGGACGGGTAACCCGACCAGGGTGCTATACATCAGGGCGTGGCGCATCAGTTGCCCGTTCTCGACCGGATCGCCGTCGTCGGAGAAGGCTACCGCCCCGGCCTCGGCCAGTTCGGCCATCTCCACCAGTTCTCGGCCGGCCCGTCCCTTGCTCAAGGCCCCCACCGGGAGGACCCGCACCACCCCCTCCTGGGCGGCCGTCTCCAGCACCTGACGGATCCCGGCCGCCGTGTCCGGAGGTGGGGTTGTGTTGGGCATGGCGCAGAGCAGGGTAAAGCCGCCCCGGGCCGCCGCCCGCGTGCCGCTGGCGATCGTCTCCTTATCTTCCTCCCCCGGCTGGCGCAGGTGACAATGCAGGTCCACAAAGCCCGGGGCGACGATGCAACCGGCTGCATCAATGACCTGGGTGCCCGGAATACGGGGGTCGATCGTCGCCGTGCTCAGGGCGGTGGCAATCTCGGCGATGCGGCCGTCGATCACCAGCACATCGGCCACCGTCCCCAGGTTCTGCGAAGGATCGATCACGCAGCCGTCCTTGATCAGCAGGCGCATCAGTCCCTCCTCGGTCCGGCCAGCATATAGAGGAGCGCCATCCGGATGGCGACGCCGTTGGTCACCTGTTCCTCGATCACCGACTGAGCACAGCGGGCCACCTCGGGGTCGATCTCCACTCCTTCGTTCATCGGCCCCGGGTGCATCACCAGGGCGTGAGGGGCGGCCAGGGCCAGCCGCTCCATCGTCAGGCCGTAGAGGCGGGTATACTCCCGCAGCGTCGGCAGCAGCCCGGCCTCCTGGCGTTCCCGTTGCAGGCGCAGTGCCATCACCACGTCAGCCCCATCGAGGGCCTCCTCCAGGCGGTGGGTGACCTGCACGCCGGGAAAGAGGGTTTCCCAATAGGCGGTCGGCCCCAGCAGGGTGGGCGGCCCGCACAATACCACCCGGGCCCCCAGTTTGCTCAATCCCCAGAGGTTGGAACGGGCCACCCGGCTGTGCAGGACGTCGCCGACGATGGCCACTTTCAGGCCGGAAATCTGCCCGAAATGCCGGCGCATCGTGTAAAGGTCCAGCAAAGCCTGGGTGGGGTGGGCATGTTGCCCATCGCCGGCGTTGAGGACGGGGCCGTGAAAGTGCCGGGCCACCAGGTAGGGTGCCCCCGACATGCTGTGGCGCATCACCACGATGTCGCAGCCCAGGGCTTCCAGGGTGCGCACGGTATCCACGAGCGACTCTCCCTTGACCACGCTGCTCGCCTGGGCGGTGAAGTTGATCACATTGGCCGAGAGGGCTTTGGCGGCCTGCTCAAAGGAGATTCGGGTGCGCGTGCTGGGCTCGTAAAAGGCGTTCACCACGGTGACGCCGCGCAGCGTCGGCACCTGCTTGATCGGCCGGGAAAGGATCTCGGCCATGGCTTCGGCCTGGAAAAAGACCTCCTCGAACTCCTCGGCTGTGAAATCGTCCAGGTCCAGGACATGGCGCCGGCGGCCTGTCGGGGGATGGACGGTCATGCTTTCCTCCTCCAGATAAGCACCTCGTCTACCCCATCGGCCTCCTGGAGGTGGACGAGGACCTCCTCATCGCGGGCCGTAGGGACGTTCTTGCCGACAAAGTCGGCCCGAATCGGCAGTTCCCGATGGCCGCGGTCGATGAGTACGGCCAGTTGGATGCGCCGGGGCCGGCCCAGGTCCATCAGGGCGTCCAGGGCGGCCCGTACCGTCCGACCGGTGTAGAGGACGTCGTCCACCAGAACGATGGAAAGGCCGTCCACGGAGAAGGGGATCTCGGTGCGGCGGACGACGGGATGGTCCGGCCGGATGGCGAGGTCGTCCCGGTAGAGCGTGATGTCCAGTGCCCCCACCGGTACTTCGGTGCCTTCGATCTCGGCGATCATACGGGACAGGCGTTGGGCCAGGGGAACGCCCCGGGCCCGGATGCCCACCAGGGCCAGTTCCTGCGCCCCGGCGTTGCGTTCGAGCACCTCATGGGCCAGGCGCATGAGGGCGCGCCGCATCTCTTCGGCCGACATAATCGGTCTCTTGACCTCTACAGGTTCCACAGGTAACCTCCGGGCGTGCCGTCGGCCGCCATTATATCCGAACCTGCCGGCCGGCGCAACTTGACGAAGGGAAAGCCTCATTGTATACTTGTACCGTGTGTAGTAGACCGGTAGGTGCAGTTCGGTCCGTACAAACAGAACAAGGAGCGGGCATGTCAGACCCTCCTCTGCGACCCCGAAAGGGGCCGAGCGGAGAGCCAATAAGGAAACGGCCGGTTGGGGAAGCCATTGAGGAGGCGCGAGAGGCGCTCCGAAGACGAGCGGGGATGGAGGAGCCTGCCCGGAAGGCCCCGTGGAAGCGGCTAAGGGTAAAGGCAAGGCTTGCTTTGCCCTTACCGGCCGCCGCTCTCCCCATTCCTTCCCTAAAATGGCGGCTTCCGTTCCGCCATCTGGCTACTCTGGCCGTGCTTCTGCTTCTCCTATCCACACTGGCCGGTCGTTTCGGTCCCTACCCGGCCTATTCCTCCCCCCAGCAGGAGAACGAGGGTGGCCGCCTCTTCCTCTATGGCCAGATTTCTTCCCCTCAGGAAACCGCTTTCGACTTTGCCATCGGTCCGCTGACGGTGGTGCGGAGGAATATCCGGACGGAGGAACCCATCCCTCCGGACCAGGCCGATGCCTCTCCCCGGAAGGAGGCCGGCCTGCCCCTGATGGAGGACGTCATCACCTATACGGTCGTCGCCGGAGATACCCTGGAAGCGCTGGCCGAACGCTTCGGTGTGGCCTCTTACACCATCTTCTGGGTCAACAAACTGCGCACACCGCAGGACCTTCGTCCCGGCATGGTGCTTACCATTCCGCCCCTCTCCGGGGCGCCGCACCTGGTGCAGCCCGGGGAGACGCTGGAGTCGGTTGCCGATATGTACGGTGTGCGGCCCGGAAACATCGTCGGCTACCCACCGAACGGGCTTCGTTACCCCTACCATCTGGAGCCCGGCCGGGAAATCTTTGTGCCCGGGGCGGTCGTGGAGATTCCCAAGCGTCCTGTGGCCGAAGGGGAGAGGCCGAAGCCGATCCTCGTCCAGATGCCCGGCGGGGAAAAGTTGCGCTGGCCCACGTGGGGTACCCTCACGGCCCCCTTCGGCTGGAGCCGGGCTTACGGCGGATACCATCGCGGTATCGACATCGCCAACCGCTGGGGCACGCCGATCTATGCGGCCGCCGCCGGGACCGTGGTCGAGGCCGGCTGGGGTTCTCTGGGCTGGTACGTGGCCATTGACCACGGCAACGGCTTCCGCACCGAGTACGGCCACCTGGCCGAGCGTCCCTGGGTCCAGGTAGGGGATTGGGTGGAGAAGGGGCAGCGTATCGGTTCGA
The DNA here is from genome assembly GCA_034433695.1 of Chloroflexia bacterium. Lineage (GTDB taxonomy): Bacteria > Chloroflexota > Chloroflexia > DTKN01 > DTKN01 > JASFBA01. The sequence goes on along the minus strand of DAOUAK010000152.1, from coordinate 21,677 downwards.
TGGGCCGCACCTATGGCCGAGGAGGATATGCTTCCGGAGTCCATCTGCACTTTGCCGTGCGCCACAACGGCGCCCTCATCGACCCGTTGCCGCTCCTGGAACGCTAGTTGAACCGGAGGACTCTGTGATCCAGGCCATGATTTCGCTCTTTCGGGAAGCCATCTCCGGCGCGGCCGCGCTACAGAACCTGGCCGGCATCATCGCCCACCACCGCATCCAGTCCAGCCCCGGATTTCGCCAGGCGGCCCATTTCTGCCTGGAACGGTTGCGTGCCGCCGGCGTTCCGGCCCAGGTCCTTGCTTTCCCCGGAGATGGGGTAACGGAATACTGGGGGCATCCTGCGCCCCAGGAGTGGAGCGCCCAGGCGGCGACGCTGCGCCTAGTCGCGCCGGAGGAAGAAGCCCGCGTCCTGGCCGATTACCGCGAAGAGAAAATTGCCCTGATTCAGCGCAGCCTGGCCACGCCGGCGGGCGGCGTGGAAGCCGAGGTCGTGGTCCTGGAGGATGGCGAGGAGGAGGCCGAGTACGAAGGGTTGGGGGTGCGGGGCAAGGTGGTCCTCACCCGGGGGGATGTGGAACGGGTGCGGGAACTGGCCGTGGAGCGGCATGGAGCCCTGGGCATCCTCTTCGACGGCATGCGCGAGACGCCGCCGGTCCGCCCGCTCCTGAGCCTGGAGGCCCGCCAGTATACTTCGTTCTGGTGGGAGAGGGCCGGCCCGACGGCCACCCGTTGCTTCGGCTTCGTCCTCACCCCCCAGCAGGGGGAAGCCCTGCGTCGGCTGGTCAAAAAAGAAGCCCGTCAGGGGCGCGCGGTCCGGGTGCGTGCCGAGGTGGACGCCTCCTTCTGCGCCGGGAGCATCGAGGTCGTGGAGGGCTTCCTGCCGGGGGAAAGCGCCGAAGAGGTCTGGCTGGTTGCCCACCTTTGTCATCCCCAGCCTTCGGCCAACGATAACGCCTCCGGCGCGGCGGTGCTTCTGGAAGTGGCCGGCGCTCTTGCCCGTCTCCTGGAGGCCGGGACCCTTTCCCGTCCCCGCCGGGGCATCCGCTTCCTCCTGGTGCCGGAGATGACCGGCACCTATGCTTACCTGGCCACCCACGAGGAGTATATCCCGCAGGTGGTCGCAGCCCTGAACCTGGATATGGTCGGCGAGGACCAGGGCCGCTGCGGCAGCACCCTGAACCTGACCTCCTCCCCCCTTGCCACCCCCAGCCTGAGCGATGACCTCCTGGCGCTCATCCTGCAAGAAGTGGCGGTGGAGGGCAAAGGTTTTATGGGTGCTTCCGATTATGCCCTCTTCCGGTGGGTAGAGGCGTCTTTTTCCGGTGGGAGCGACCACTGCATCCTGGCCGACCCGACGATAGGCATTCCCTGCCCCATGCTCCTGCAATGGCCCGACCGCTTCTACCACACCTCGGCCGATACGCTGGATAAGGTGGACCCGGCCATGCTGGGGCGGGTGGGGGTGGCGGCGGCCACCTACCTCTGGTGGCTGGCTACGGCCGGCCCCTGGGAGGCCCGCTGGCTGGGGCAGGCCATGGTCGGCCGGACGGAGGCCCGCCTGGGGCAGATGCGCCAGGATTGGCTGGACAAAGTTCTCTCCCGCCGGCCGGCCCCTTCTCCCGAGGAACAGGCCGAGGCCCTGGCCGAGTTCCAGGCCCGGGTGGAACTCTGGCTCGAGCACCGCCGGGCCTCGCTTGTGCTCCTGAAGCGCCTGGCCGGGGGGGGACTTCCCCGCCTTTCGGAGTGGCAGGAGGAAATCGAGGAGGCCGGCAGGCGAGAAGTCCGGCGGGCCCGCTCTGCCTTGCTTGACCTCCTGGGAGCCGATGAACTCCCTCCGTTGCCCACTCCTCCCCGCGACGAATGGGAAGAACGCGCCGCCGGCATGGTGCCCCGGCGCCTTGGGCGTGGCCCCGTTTCTCCCCAGGATCGCCTGCATCTCCTTCCTCCGGAGGAACGCGATGCCTGGTGGCCTTTGCTGAAGGAGTGGCGAGGGGGAGTGGCCCCGATCCTGGCCCTGTACTGGACCGACGGCCGGCGGACGCTGCTCCAGATCGCCGACCGGGTGGAGCAGGAGTGTGGGCAGCGGGATGTTCAGAAGTTGGTCCGGTATTATGAACTGCTGGAAAAGTTGGGGTTGGTGGAAATCGAGAGGACGAGCGGGTAAGCAGGCAAGGCCGGCCGGAGGACCCTTTCCAAGGAGTGTGCCATGACTTCTTCCCGTTACCGCTGGACGGTCGTTTTCCTCTTCTTTGTCTTCATGTTTTTGCACCAGGTGGATAAACTCCTGATCGGCCCCCTGACCACGCCCATTATGGAGACCTTCGGCATCCAGGAGGACCTCATGGGAGCCGTCTTCACCGGGGCGCTGATCGTCGGGGCGGTCTGCTATCCCCTCTGGGGCTATCTTTACGACCGCTTTGTGCGCAGCAAACTTCTGGCCCTGGCCTCCTTCATCTGGGGTGCGACCACCTGGCTCAGCGCCCTCGCTCCGACCTATGGGGCCTTTGTCGCCACCCGGGCCTCGACGGGGATAGACGACTCCAGTTACCCCGGCCTCTACAGCCTGGTCTCCGACTACTTTGAGCCGCGGATGCGCGGCCGCATCATCGGCCTCCTGGAACTCTCCATGCCGCTGGGCTACCTGGCAGGGACGGTGCTGGCCACGATGCTGGCCCCGCAGATCGGCTGGCGCAACGTCTTCTACCTCACCGGATCGCTGGGGATCCTCCTGGCCGTGGTTATCTTCTTTGCGGTGCGGGAGCCGGCCCGGGGGCGCAGCGAGCCGGAAATGGAGGGACTGGAACAGATTCGCACCTACCGCTTCGACTGGAAGGTGGCCCGGGGACTGTTTCGCAAGCTCACCCTGCGTCTGATGTTTATCCAGGGATTCTTCGGCGTCTTTCCCTGGCAGGTCATCACCTACTGGTTCTTCCGCTACCTGGAGACGGAACGCTTCTACGGCCCCGAGGACGTGCTCCTGACGATGGCCCCGGCGGTGCTGGTCCTGGCTTCGGGCTATTTTGTCGGCGGGGCGCTGGGGGATCGCCTCTTCCGCCGAACGCCGCGAGGCCGGTTGATCGTGCCCACGGTGGCCGTGCTGGTGGGGGCGGTCCTCCTGCTCGTTACCGTTCTGGCCATCCCCGTCCCGGAGGCGGCCGCGCTGAGGCAGGTCGAGCGGCAGGCCCAGGATTCCTGGCTGCGGGCCTTTTTCCTGGACCGTCCGGTTCCTCCGGAGCCGGGCTGGATCAAGCCCACCTTCCTGGTGATGCTCTGCCTGACGGCATTCTTCATCCCCTTTGCCGCCCCCAATGTGGTCTCCACGATTTACGACATCACCCTGCCGGAGGTTCGAAGCACGGCCCTTTCCGTGCAGTACTTTATCGAGTCGGCCGGGGCAGCGACGGCACCGCTCCTGGCCGGCCTGATCGCCGTGCGCTCCTCGCTCCAGAACGCCATCCTCCTCATCTGTGTCTCTGCCTGGGTCCTGTGCGCCTTTTTCTTCATCTTTGCTACCCTTCTGGTGCCACAGGATATTGCCGTGTTGCGTCGGCAGATGCGGGAGCGGGCGGAGCAGGAGCGTGCCGCCCAGGCCGTAAGGGGAGGATGAAGGCGTGCCCCTACCGGGCGATCAGGCGGGCGATGGTCACGCCTTCGCCGCCGTCGCGTTCGGGGGCACCCTCGAAGGAGGCCACCAGGGGGTGGGAGGCCAGAATTTCCCGCACCACCCGGCGCAGTGTTCCGGTGCCCTTGCCGTGGATGATGCGGACGAAAGGCAGGCCGGCCAGGTAGGCGTCGTTCAGGTAGCGATCCAGCGCCTGCTCGGCCTCGGCGACCCGCCAGCCGCGGATCTCCAGTTCCAGGGGGACGGAGCGGGGTGGGCCGGGAAGATGCACGGACGAGCGGGTGGGAGCCTCCGGCCGGCCGGTCTTCCGGAGGTCTCCCAGGGGCCGGCGCATCTTAAAGTGCCCCACCAGGAGTTCCACCTGTCCTTCGTCGTCGGGTGGGGAAAGCACCTCGGCGGGTGTTCCCAGGCTTTCCACCCAGACGGCATCTCCGGGCCGCAGGGGTTGCGCTCCGATTTCCTCCCGGATGACCTCCTCCGGCAGAGGCGGAGGAACTTCCGGCAGCGCCTTTTCCGCTTCCTCGAGGTGTCTCCGGACCTGGGCCAGTTCCCCACGGGTGAGGCCGGCGCGGGCAATCTCGCGCTGTAGCGCCTCCACCCGGGCGTGCACTTCCTCCAGGGCCTTTTCCGCTTCCGCCCGGGCCTGGGCCAGAATCTCGTGTCGGCGGCGCTCCAGGTCGTGGATTTCCCGCTCCAGGCGCTTCTCCAGGTTGCGGGCGTGCTCGCGGGCAGCAGCGGCCCCCTCCAGGGCAGCGCGCATCTCGTCCCGTTGCCGCTGGATTTCCTGGAGGAGACTTTCCGTCCGGAGGTCCTCCGGACGCAGCCAGCGGCGCGCCCGTTCGATGATGGCTGGGTCCAGTCCCAGCCGGCCGGCGATGGCCAGGGCATTGGAACGTCCGGGTAGCCCGATGGTCAGCACATAGGTGGGGGAGAGCGTCTCCACGTCGAATTCCACGCAGGCGTTCTCCACGCCGGGAGTGGCGTAAGCATAGGCCTTGAGTTCGGAGTGGTGGGTGGTCACCAGCGTCAGACATCCCCGCTCCAGGAGCGCCTCGATGAGTGCCCGGGCCAGGGCCGAGCCTTCCACGGGGTCCGTCCCCGCCCCCAGTTCGTCCAGCAGCACCAGGGAATCGGCCCCGGCCTTCTGGAGCACCTCGATGATGCGGGTCATATGGGCGGAAAAGGTGGAAAGGTTTTGCTCGATGGATTGCTCGTCGCCGATGTCGGCAAAGACCTGGCCCATCAGGGGGATGCGCGAGCCTTTTTCTACCGGCAGGTGCATCCCGGCCTGGGCCATGAGATTCAGGAGGCCCACCGTCTTCAGGGCCACCGTCTTGCCGCCGGTGTTCGGGCCGGTGATGACCAGGACACGGAAGGTTCCGCCGACGTAGACGTCAATCGGGATGACGGTGGTCGGGTTCAGCAGGGGATGGCGGGCCCGCTTCAGGAAGAGCGGCGGTTCGCCGGGGGGTAGAGGGGAAGCGGCCGGCCATTCGCCCGGAGCGGATTCGGTCGGCGGCAGGAGAACATATCGCCCCTCCCGGTGCACGACCAGAGCCGGCTCGGTCGCTTCCAGTTCCAAACTGAAGCGGGCCAGGGCCAGGACCAGGTCCATCTGGGCCAGCGTCTCCACCGTCCGGCGGATGGCCTCCCCCGCCCCGGCCACCTGCTCCGAAAGTTCCGTCAGGATGCGGCGGACCTCTTCCTCTTCGGCCAGTTGAAGTTCCCGGAGTTCGTTGCCCATCTCCACCACTTCCAGCGGCTCGATGTAGAGGGTGGCGCCGCTGGCGGAGTGGTCGTGGACCAGGCCGCGCAGCCGGCGTTTGCTGTCGGCTCGTACCGCCAGCACATAGCGGCCCTGGCGCTGGGTGATGATCGGCTCCTGGAGGATGGCCCGGTAGCGCTGGAGGAGGGCCTGCATCCGTTCCTGGAGGCGGTTCTGGAGGGTGCGGATCTCGGCGCGAATGGCCCCCAGGCGGGGGCTGGCGCCATCGAGCACCTCTCCTTGCGGGCCGATGCAACGGGCGATGGCCTGTTGAAGGGCCGGTAGGGGGTAGAGGTCGGGAATCAGGCGGCGCAGCATAGGGAAGGTCTCGTCCAGGCGCTGGAGGGTCCGCTGCAGATGGCCAGCCGCCTGCAGGGTGGAGAGAATATCCAGAAACTGGTGGGCTTCCAGGGCTCCCTGCCGTTCGGCCCGTTCCACAAGCGGCCGGACATCATGGGCGCCGCCGATGCCGAGGGAGGAGCCGGCCTGGAGCAGGCGAACGGCCTCGCTGGTGGCGGCTTGCCGGCGGCGGACCTCTTCCGGATCGGCGCTGGGGCGGAGCGCCAGGGCCTTTTCGCGGCCGGCGGAGAAGGAGGTGTGGCGGGCCAGCCGTTCCAGGATTTTGGGATATTCCAGGGCGATGAGCGAAGGCTCGTGCATGGCTATGGGGCCGGCGGGGCCAGGAAAGTGGGCAGTTCGGGCAGCCAGAAGCGGAAGGTAGCCAGGAGAGCCGGGCGGGTGCTATCGAAGAGGTTGAGGAGGGGAGAGGTCGGCGCCTGCCGCTGGAGCACGCCCACAAAGGCCCATTCGGGCACGCTGATGCTCCCCAGAAGCGCTTTCAAAATAAAGGCGACCAGGGCGGTTATGGCAAAGGCGCTCACCAGGCCCAGGGCGGTCCCGCCGATCTTGTCCAGGGCAAGGAGGGAAGCCCGTAGTTTCAGATGGCCGACCAGGAAATAGAAGATGGTGAAGAAGATGACCGTGGACAGGATCAGGGCGATGAAAAAGCCCCAGGCACTGGCGATGCGTTCGGCCTCGGGCCCCCGGCTTTCGAACTGTTGCAGAATCAGACTTCCCACATAGTCCCCGTAGAGGGAGGCCACGATGCTACCCAGGTAAAGGGAAAGGAGAAGCCATATCTCCTTGAGCAGCCCCTGCCAGAAGCCCAGCACGACCAGGCCCAGGAAAAGGATGGCCAGGAAGATGTCCAGCCAGGGGATAGAAAATAGAAAGGACATCGTTCACCTCCGGGTTTTAGGATACCTGTATCTTGCCTTTTTGTCAAGTCCGCATTTGCCAAAAAGAGCAAGGTATAGTAAAATAAACCCTTGAAATCTATTCTTGGAGGAAACGTATGGATGCGACCAGAATCCGCCTGGGGGAAACCGGCCTGGAGGAACTGATCGAGTGGCTGCGGGAGGTCGGCCGGCCGCAGTCGCTGGATTCCCTGGTTTACCAGTACATTATCATCCTGCGGAACAAGGTCCTGGAAGAAGAGCGGACCGAATCGTGAGACCACAGCATCTCGAGGGACATTGGATGGAACCACAGATTGAATTTCGGGGAAAGAAAGAGGAACAGCATATTGCCCGGCAGGTCTTTTCGCTCATGTTGCGCCAGGGGGCGATGTATGAACTGGACGCCCCGATCCGCCAGAGCCTGAGCGCTTTGACGGATTACTTCCTGGAGCACAAACTTTTGCGCCGGGAGCGGGAGGAAGCCACCCGCCTGATCGAATCCGCACTCAACAAGAACGACCACGTCTTTGCCCGCGTAGAGCGCGAAGGAGAGGTCTTTTACGTGACTTCCAGGCGCGGGCGCCCGGTCGCCGAACGGCCGGAGCCGGCGCTGCCTCCGCGTCAGTTGCACCCGACGCCGGGGGGAGAAGTGGCCGTACCCCGGCGGCAGGTGGTGCGCCGGCCGCCCCTTTCTCCTTTCTGGGTCCGTACCGCCATCCGTCAGATCCAGGCCTCCCGCGCCCAGGTTTCGACGGCGTTGCCTACGGCCGAGCAGATCGCCATCTCCGTTACCCGTAAAGAGGGACCGAGCACCGAACTGCGCCTGGAGGACGGCACGGTGATCGATTTCCGCCTTCAGCCCGAGGAGATCTTTGCCTACCACGGCCAGGCCATCGCCCGGGTGCTTCGGGAAGTCCTGGAACGAGATTTCCGCGTCGTGTCTTTCGGCGACGCCTGGTACCTGGAGGAGGAACTGGAACACTTCAGCAAAGGCCGGCTGGCCGAGGTCCGCCGCTACATCCTGGAGGAGGAAACCCCGCTGACCGACCTGGCGATTCTGACGGACGTTTTCCTCAAGAAGCCGACCGACCCCGACTATGAAATCTGGGCTTTTTCGCTGAATGCCCGTTTGTTGCGAGAAAAGAAAGATTTCGAGTACGTGGGCGTCGCGGGGGTCAACCTGTGGGCCGTGAAAGACCTGCCGGCGATCGGTTCCCGTTCCATCAAGGCGGCCGAGGTCGGACAGGATTACGCTTTTCTCCTGGAGGAGGGGGAAGCCGCCGGGCGGCCGGACCAACTGGAGCATTTCCTGACCTTTTACGAATACCGCCACGGCGTCTTGCCCTACGATGCCCTGGCCCGGGCCTTTTTTCCTCCCCCCTTTCTGGAAGAGCAACGCTCGGCCTACCTGCGCTTTGAGATTCCCCAGCACTATGAGGCCTATGCCGTGGAACTGCGCTACCCGGTGGGAAACCGGGGCGGTTGGCTGTGGGGACTGGAGGAATTTTTCCACAGCAGCCTGGTGCCGGGAGCCCTGCTCACCATCTCGCGCACCGAGGAACCCAACGTCTTTGTGCTCCAGTACCTGGCCACCGAAGCCCAGGAAAGGCGGTTGCTCACCTACGATGAGCGTCGCAACCGCTATACCTTTGAGGATACGACGTTTTACTGCGAGGTCGAGGAGAGCCTTCTCCTGAGCGAAGAGCGTTTCCCCCGGCTGCGCAATGTCACGCCGCTTCCCCCGGCTCTGCGCCGCCGGCCGGCCGATGTCGTCGCCCATGCCTTTACTCTGGTCGGCCGGAAGGAAGATGGAGGATACCGTGCCTCCCTGGAGGAACTCTACCCCGTCGTCAACATCGAACGCCCCTTTAGCATGGAATACCTGCGGCGGGTGCTGGATACGACGGACGTCTTCACCCCCGCCGACGAGGAGGGGGTATATCTCTATACTCCGGAGGAGGAATAGCCGCCGGGCCGAGGAAAAGGAACGATGTCTTCTGGACGGAAACCGGAATTTGCCCACTTGCTGGCCGAAATCCTGGGGGAAGACCATCCTCTCTCCTACAGTCGGTTGGAGTCTCTTTCCAACCCCCGGGCCGAGCACCTGGCCACCTTCCGGGAGGCCTGGCCCCAGACCTCTCTCGAACGCCGTCGCCAGGTGGTCCGCGCCCTGGTCCAGTTGAGCGAGGATAACCCGGACCTGAACTTTCGGGATGTGCTCTTCTTTTGCCTGACCGATTCGGACGAGATGGTGCGGAGCGCGGCCATCGAAGGCCTGATGGACGACGAAAGTTTCAGCCTGCTGGAGCAACTCCTCCTGATGGCTGCCGAGGACCCCTCCCCTCTGGTGCGTAGCGAGGCCATCCTGGCCCTGGGGCGTTTCGTCTACCTGATGGAGACGACAGACCTCCTGGAGGGTTACCGCCAGCGCCTGCTCCGTCTGCTCCTGGGCATTTTCGAGGATTCCCGGACACCGCTGGAGGTGCGACGACGGGCCGTCGAGACCGTGGCCTATATGGGCAATTCGGCCGAGGTGGAAGAGACGATCCTTCGGGCCTATAACGCGGCGGAGCGGGAGATGCGCGTCAGCGCGATCCACGCCATGGGCCATCATATGGCCGCGCGCTGGCAGCCTTTCCTGAAGCGCGAACTGGCCAGCCCGGACCCGGAGATGCGCTACGAGGCTGCCTGGGCCTGCGGGGAGATGGGCGATCCGCGCCTGGTGCCTTTCCTGTCCCCGCTTCTAGAGGATGTCGACCATGAGGTCGTGCAGGCGGCCATCTGGGCCCTGGGCGAGATCGGCGGAGCGCAGGCGCGCCGTCTCCTGGAACGTTGTCTGGAGCGGGAGGAGGAAGACGTCCGCGAGGCCGCCGAGGAGGCGCTCCATACGCTCCGTTTCTTCGAGGACCCGATGGGGTTGTTTTAGAGCCGATCCGAAGAACTGGAGGGCGGGCTTTCCGGCCTGCCCAGATGGCCTGGAAAGGCCGGCCTACGCCTCTTTCCGGATAGGTTCTTAGCCCCGTGATACCGACGGGGCAGGAAAGTGAAGCAAGGAGGGCAGAGATGGCAGCACGTGACCCGGTCTGCGGCATGATGGTCGAGGAGGATCGGGCGGCGGCGACCTCGGTCTACAAGGGTGTGACCTACTACTTCTGCGCTCGGGGCTGTAAGGTCGCCTTTGACCGGGACCCGGAAAAGTACCTGGGCCGGCCGGAGGAGGAAGAGGCCCAGGAACCCATGGGCCACTGAGGCGGCGTCGCGGCGATGGGCCGGCCCAAAATCGCCCTGGCCATCGTATTGGCGCTGGTTTTAGGGGTAGGGGCCGGCCTGGTCCTGTACCTGTATCTGGCCGGCCGGCCGTCCTCTACCTCGGAATCCCGGCGTATCTGGGATGTGACACCGGCCCAGGTCGTTTCCTTTACCCTGCGCGGTAATGACGATACCGTTCTCCGCCTGGAGAAGGACGAACTACACATCTGGCACATCGTCGTCCCCTTCTCCGCCGAGGCCGACCAGAAGCGGATGGACTGGCTGGTGGATGACCTGGCGCGGTTGGAGCCGCTGGAACAACCGGACCCGGACCGGGTGGACCCGGTCCGGTCCGGCCTGCTGACGCCCACGGCCGTCCTTACCCTCGGCCTGCGCTCCGGGGAGGAGCGCAGGATGGAGATCGGCCGACCGGGTCCGGGCGGCCTGGTCTATTACGTCCGCGTGAACGGCACGATCTATCTTTGCGCCTGGGATGTCGTGGAACGGGTCCTGCGCCTGCTGACCATCCCGCCGATTCTCCCGGAAACGACGCCCAGACCCTAAAGGTGTTCGACCACACTTGACCTTTCCTTTATCTATGGTAAGATATACTCGAAACCCTTGCCGGCCTATACGAGTGTAAAGGAGGCGATCATGCCCGATTCGATTATTGCCTTGCTGAACGAGGACATCCGGGGGGAACACGCAGCCATCATCCAGTACCTCCTGCACGCCTTCGCCATCGGCGAAGGCGATGTGGCCTGCGAGATCGAGGCCATCGCCCGGGAGGAGATGCGCCACCTGAAGTGGCTGGCCGAAGCCGTCGTTGAATTGGGGGGCGACCCCACGATGGAGCGCGGTCCGGTGGACACCTCGGGAGAGACCCCGGCGGACTGGATGGCCCGCGACATTGTGGCCGAGGAAGAGGCCATCGCCCTCTATCAAAAGCACCTTGCCCTCATCGAAAGTCCGGAGGTCCGATTGCTCCTGGAGCGAATCGTCAGCGACGAGGAGGCCCATCGGGCCAGGTTCGCCGCTCTGGCCGAGGAACTGGCCGCCGAAGGGCGTCCGGCGGTGGGAGCCATCCGTCCGGAGCAGGCCACGGCCGGCCCCTCGCGGGCCCTGGAGATCCTCCTCCAGGGAATTCAGCACGAGTACACGGTCATCCTGCAGTACCTCTACCATGCCTTCACCACTCCCCACTGCGAAATTGCCGATGAACTGGAGTGGCAGGCCATCAACGAGATGCAACATATGGGCTGGTTTGCCGAGGAGATGGCCTCCCGGGGGGCCTTTCCGGCAATGGAACATGGTCCCTTCGACCGCTCCCGCGACACGGCCCGGATGCTGGAGGCCGACGTCGCCGCCGAACGGGCCGTAACGAAGGACTATAACGCCCAGATCGAGGAACTGAAGGCATCCGGAGAGGGGGAACTGGCCGCCCTCCTCACCCGGGTGCGCGATCACGAGGTCTACCACGACGCCCTCTTCAGCAAGATGCTCAAAGAGGTGGGTGCCACCCCGTCCGAGGCCCCTGCACCTCGCCCGGACTGGACGGTAGGCAGCCTGTACGGTCAGAAGCAAGGATAGATAAGGAGGTTCCGATGGACGACACTCTGATGCGCCATGAGGCGCCGCTTACGGCGGAGGAGTGGGCCCGCCTGGACGAACTGGTAGTGCAGGTGGCCCGCAAGATGCTGGTAGGCCGGCGCTTTCTCCCCCTCTGTGGCCCCCTGGGAGCCGGGGTGCAGACGGTGGCGCTGGATACCTACGCCTGGAGCAAGGGCTGTATCCACTATGAAGGCGCCGATCCCTGCACCCACGAGGCCTGCGCAGCCGATTGCGAGCCGGTCTCCCTCACCGGGCGGCGGCACCTGGCCCTGCCCCTCCTGCACAAGGATTTCAGCCTCTCCTGGCGCGACATCGCCACCGCCCGACAGAGCGGTATCCCGTTGGACCTCTTCCCGGCCGGCGGGGCTGCCGCCGCCGTGGCCGTGGCCGAGGACGAACTGATCTTTTACGGCAGTGAGACCCACGGCCTCCCCGGTCTCCTCACCGCCGCCGGCCAGAAGATTTCCCTGGCCGACTGGGGCAAACCCGAGGCCGCTTTCAAGAATGTGGCCGCGGCCCGCGAGGTCCTGCTCAAGGGCGGTTTTTACGGCCCCTATGCCCTCGTCCTCAGCACCGATCTGTATGCCGCCGTCCAGCGCATCATGCCCAACACCGGTCGGCTGGAGGTCCAGTTCCTGGGCGACCTGGCTACGGCCGGCGTCTTTCAGGCACCTGTCCTCTCCCCCCGGACCGGTCTCCTCCTTTCGGTAGGGCCGGAGAACATGGACCTGGTCGTGGCCCAGGACCTCATCACGGCCTACCTGGGGCCCGACCACATGAACCACCTCTTCCGCGTCCTGGAGAGCCTGGTCCTGCGCGTCAAGCAGCCAGGGGCGATCTGTCTCCTCAAAGTCCAGGAGGGCTGATGCGCTACGTCATCGTGGGCAACGGGGCCGCGGCGACCACCGCCGTCGAAGTCCTGACCGAGATCGCCCCGGGGGATACCGTCGAGGTCTACGGCGAAGAGCCTTACTGGGCTTACCGCCGGCCGCAGTTGCCCGAGTTCCTGGCCGGCGGAGTGGAGGCGGAGAAAATCCTCTTCCACCCGCCGGCCTGGTACGAGCAGCGGGGCGTCTCCGTCCACCGTGGCGTTCGCGTGGAGGCCTTGGAACCTTCCTCCGGGACGATTCGCCTGGCCGACGGCCGGACGGTGCCCTATGACCGTCTGCTCCTGGCTACGGGGGCGGCTTCCTTCATCCCTCCCTTGACCGGGGCGGACCAGGTGGGGGTCTTTTCCCTGCGCACTCTGGACGATGCCCGGGCCATCCGCACCTATGCCCAGAATTGCCGTCGGGCCATCGTCCTGGGCGGCGGGTTGCTCGGGCTGGAGGCGGCACGGGCGCTACGCACCCTGGGGCTGGAGGTCGCCGTCGTCGAGGTTTACGGCTGGCTCCTGCCCCGACAACTGGATCGGCCCGGCGGGGAAATCCTGGGCGGCATCATCGCCGGCATGGGCATCCAGGTGCTCACCGGTTCGGCTACCGAATGCCTTGCCGGACGGGACGGCCGCGTCTCCGGGCTGCGTCTGGAGGACGGCCGGGAGATCGAGGGCGAGATGGTGCTCATTTCTGCCGGCGTGCGTTCGCGGGTGGAACTGGCCCGGCAGGCCGGCCTGGCGGTGAACCGGGGTATCGTGGTGGACGGCCACCTGCGCACCGGCGTCGAAGGCATCTACGCCGCCGGCGATTGCGCCGAGTTTGAGGGGCGCGTCTACGGCATCCTGCCGGCCGCCTGGGAGCAGGCCCGCGCCGCTGCCCAGAACATGGCCGGCCGGGAGACCCTGTACACGGGTACCATCCCTTCCACCACCCTCAAGGTGGTCGGTGTGGACCTGACCTCCATCGGTGAAGTCCAGCCAACCGGCGACGGCTTTGTGGAACTGCGGCGGAGCGAACCGGAGGCCGGCCGCTACGTCAAACTGGTCCTGCGCGAGGGCCGGCTGGTGGGGGCCATCCTCCTGGGCGAGCGGAGGCGCGTGCGCCTCTTCAACCGCCTGATCGCCGGGCAGGCCGAGGTCTCGGCCTATGCCGAACGCCTGCTGGAGCCCGATTTTGAGCCCCCCAGGTAGGAGGGCGGGATGGAAATTTCGGACATGACCTTACGGGAGGCCTGGGAACTGGCCATCCGGCGCGAGCAAGAAGCCCAGGCGCTCTACCGTGCCCTGGCGGAAAAGGCCACCGACGCCGGAGAGCGGGAACTTTTCCTTTTCCTCCTGGAGCAGGAGAGGGGCCACGAGACGCGCCTGCAGGATGAATACGACCGGGCCTTCCGGCAGGAATGGTAGGGCACGACGGTTTGCCCCCCACCCGGCGGGGCGCCCTTCGGGGAACAGGATGACCGAAGAAGAGGTACAGAACTGGCTCGAGGGCGGAGAGGGGCCGACCCTGGCCTTTTTCCCGGCCCGCTTTCGTCCCCAGGTGCTGGCCGAGACGCTGGCCGCTATGGCCAACGACCACGGCGGCCACATCCTCCTGGGGGTGCGCGGGCGACGGCACGGTCAGGTAGAGGGGCTGGATTCGGTCGAGGAAGCCCTGTCCCGGCTTCAGGAGGCCGCGCAGGAATGCACACCCCCCCTGTCTCTCCCTCGGCCGGAGGTGCTTTCCCTGCAGGGGCGATCCATTCTGGTGGTGGAGGTGCCGGCCGGCCTGCCCCACGTCTATCATTGCCGGGGCTTCTATCTGCGGCGTTCGGCCCAGGGAAACGTCCCCTTGAGCCCGCCGGAACTGCGTAGCCTGCTCCTGGAGCGCAGCGAGGAGGGCTTCGAGCGCCTGGTGCCGGCCGGCGCTTCCCTGGACGATCTGGATATGGAGCGGGTGGACAACTATACGGCCCAGGTGCAGGCATCCGGCCGGACACCCCTCCCCTCTTCGGATGGGCTGCAATTTTTACGCGAACGCGCCTGTCTGGCCGAGGTGGGTGGAGAACTGCGCCCAACCTATGCCGGCCTGCTCCTCTTCGGGCGCAACCCTCAGGCCTTCCTTCCCCAGGCGCGCATCCTCCTGGCCCGCTACCCGGGCACATCTCCCACCGAGGAGCCGCTGCGGGAAGAGGCCGGCGGTACCCTCCCGGACCAACTTCGCCAGGCCGAGACCTTTCTGCAGGCCCATATGCGTCGGGGACGTTTCCGGGTAGAAGAGGAGCGGGTCGAGGTCACCGAGTATCCGCTGGAGGCGGTACACGAGGCCCTGATCAACGCCGTAGCCCACCGGGATTATACTATCGAGGGGGATACCATCCGGGTGCGGATGTTTCAGGACCGCCTCGAAATCCATAGCCCCGGCCGTCTCCCCGGCCCGGTCACGGTGGAAAACATCCGTCAGGAGCGTTTTTCACGTAACCCGGCTATCGCCCGGGTGCTGGCCGAAATGGGCCTGCTCCGGCAGGTGGGGTACGGGATGTCCTGCATCTTCGCCCGGATGGAGGAGGCCCACCTGCCCGCTCCGGAAGTGCGGGAAACACGGACCGGGGTTCTCTTCACCTTCTACGGACCGGGCAGCCTGGAAGTCCCGACCGACCCCCAGACCCTGGCCCGCCTGGGGCTGAACGAACGCCAGGTACAGGCCCTCCTCTACACGGCCGAGAAGGGGCGTATCACCAGCCGCGAACTCCAGGAACTGTGCCCGGGGGTGAGCGGGGAAACGCTGCGGCGCGACCTGGCCGACCTGATCTCCCGAGGATTGCTCCTGAAGATCGGCGAACGGCGGGCCACGTACTATATCTTGAAGTAAAGGAGAAATCTGTGGTCAGACGAGGCATCGGGTGGACGCTGGTGTTGGGGTTGTTGCTCCTCCTGCTGGGGTGCACTAGGGTCAGCGCGGCCCGGCGGGGGCAGGTGGCGCCCGATTTTTCCCTGGAGACGTTGACCGGGGAAACGCTACGTCTGAGCGATTTTCGCGGCCGGCCGGTCCTCCTGAACTTCTGGAGCTCCCGGTGTCCTCCTTGCCGGACGGAGATGCCCGAACTCCGGCAGGTGCAGGAGGCGCTGGGGGATCGGGTGGTGATCCTGGCCGTCAACTTGCTCTACCAGGAGGACCGCCTGGAAGATGTCTACGCTTTTGTCCGGGAACAGGGGCTAAAGTTCCCCGTTCTTCTGGATCGCGACGGCCGGGTGGTCACGGATTATCGCGTTGTCTCTCTCCCCACCAGTTTCTTTATAGATGCCGAAGGCAAAATCTACCTGGTCCAGGTCGGCCCGATGACCCGCTCTTTTATCGAGAGTATCCTGAGGGAGATGAGATAAAATCGGGTAAAATTAGGGTGTGTCCCAATTTTGTCGGGCTGGGCGACGGCACTGCCGTCGCCTACCCAGCGAAGGGATTAACGTGGGGTGTGTCCCACAATTTTAAATTATGTAGGCTTGACAAAGTCGGCCTGATGTGGTATAATAATAAAAACTCTTCCTATTGCCCTCGCCGGCCCCGGCCGGCCTTTTGGGCCTGCAACGTCAATCACAGAAAGGAGGTGATGCGTTCGGACCGGTTTCTCGAGAACGGTTTTGGGGGATTTTGTTTTCCAAGGAGGCTGCGATGAACCACCACTGGCCGAAATGGACCATCCTTCTCCTTCTCCTCGCCCTGGCAATCCCCTCCCTGCCGATGGCCCTGGCGCAGAGCCCCGAGGCCACCGACAAGATCGAGGGTGCTCTCCTCGACAAGTTTTCCACGGAAGGGACGGCCGACTTTATCGTCCGCTTCACCGAACAGGCCGACCTTTCCCCGGCTTACCGGATGTCCTGGGAGGAACGCGGCTGGTTCGTCTACAACACCCTCTCCGAAACGGCCCGGCGCTCCCAGGAACGGGCCCAAATCCTCCTGAAGGCCCGTGGCCTGCGCTACCGGACCTTTATCGCCGGCAACGAACTCTACGTCTGGGCCGGCGACCTCTCAACCGCCCAGGCCCTGGCCAACCTTCCCGAAGTCGCCTTCATCCGTGCCCCTCGCACCTACCACATTGACCCCATCCTCTCTTCGGAACCCAAGGCTGCCCCCCAGGCCCTCGACTGGGGCATCATAGACACCGGGGCCGACGACTTCTGGGCCGCCTTCGGCATGCAGGGCCAGGGCATCGTCGTCTCCAACATTGACACCGGTGTACAGTGGAACCACCCCGCCCTGGACCAGGCCTACCGCTGCCCGGCCAACCCCACCGACCCCTCCTGCTGGTACGACCCCTCGAACGTCTGCGGCGGCACGGTCTGCGATAACATAGGCCACGGCACCCACACCATGGGCACGATGGTGGGCGACGACGACCCCTCCCTCCCCTATCAGGTGGGCATGGCCCCCGATGCCCAGTTCATTATGTGCAAGGGCTGCGAGTACAACACTTGCTCCGAGTCCGCCCTGAACGCCTGCGCCGACTGGATTCTGGCTCCCAATAATGACCCGAACAACCGCCCCCACGTGGTCAATAACTCCTGGGGCGGTGGCGGTTGCGATACCTGGTATCAGGGCAAAGTCCAGGCCTGGCGGGCGGCCGGCATCTTCCCCGCCTTCTCTGCCGGCAACTCCGGCACCTCCTGCAACTCGCTGGGCAGCCCCGGCGACTACCAGGAGTCGTTCGGCAGCGCGGCGCACGACTCCTCCCGCAACATCGCCTCCTTCTCCAGCCGCGGGCCTTCCTGCTTCGGGCACGACCCGTACACCAAGCCGAACATCTCTGCGCCGGGAGTAAACGTCTGCTCCTCGGTGCCCACGAACGGCTGGGATTGCACCTACAGCGGCACCTCGATGTCCTCTCCACACTCGGCCGGGGCAGTAGCGCTCCTGTGGTCGTGCAACCCCGGCCTCATCGGGCAGATCGACCAGACCTTTGAGATCCTCCAGGATAACGCCGACACCCCGCCGGCCGGGAACTGTGGGGCGCCCCCCGACGGTGAGGGCAACTACACCTACGGCTACGGCTACCTGAACGTCTACCAGGCCGGCCTCCTCTGGTGCGGCGAGACCGGTTGGATCGACGGCTACGTCTACGATGCCACGACCAGCAACCCCATCAGCGGCGCCTTGGTGGAGGCGGTCGAGGCGGGAGGCATCCGCTTCCAGGATGATACCGATGCCACCGGCTACTACACCATGACCGTCCTGGTCGGCACCTACGAGATGACGGCCACCGCCTACGGCTACCTGCCGGGCACGGCCAGCGGCGTGGTCGTGGTCACCGATACGGTGACCACCCAGAACTTTAACCTGCAGCCGGCCCCGACCTACGTCGTCTCCGGTACCGTCACCGAGGCCGGCAGCGGCACCCCGCTCTATGCCCAGGTCACCGTCCTTGGTACACCCCTCCCTCCGGTCTGGACCAACCCGTCCACCGGCTACTATTCCATCACCGTGGCCGAAGGCACCTACACCTTCCGCGTCACCGCCGCCCTGCACGAGCCGGAGGAGCGCGTGGTCGTGGTGGACCATGACCAGACCCAGAACTTTGCCCTCCAGCCGCTCCCCTGCATCCTGCTGGTGGATGACGACCAGAACGGCCCAGACGTCCTCTCCTACTACACGAGCACCCTGGAGACCCTGGGTTACGACTACAACCTCTGGGATGTCGCTGCCCAGGGCGACCCGGCGGCCGCCGATCTGATGGGCTATCGCATCGTCATCTGGTTTACCGGCTATCCCTGGACGGGCACCTTCACCGACCAGAACGAGGCGGCCGTGGCGGCCTACCTGGATGCCGGCGGCAACTTTTTCTTCTCCAGCGAGGACTATCTCTACGAATTCGGGCTGACCCCCTTCGGCTCGAACTACCTGGGGATCACCTCCTATACCGATGATATGGAGGAGACCGACGTCGTCGGCAACGCCGGCAACCCCATAGGCGACGGGCTGGGCCCGTACAACCTGGTCCCGCCGACAGGTTGGACCGGTTCGCTCTGGACCGATTACGTTTCCGGCGCGCAATCGCCCTTCCGCTACCAGACCAGCGGCGAGGACAACTCCACCAACTACGAGGGGGGCGGGTTCAAGACCGTCTTCTTCGGCTGGCCCTTCGAGGGAATTGCCGGCGTGACCGACCGGGCCGACGTCCTTGCGGCCATCATCGACTGGTTCGGCGGCTGCGGCCCGCAGGGCTATCTGGCCGGGTATGTCTACGATGCTTCCACGAACGCTCCCATCGAGGGCGCCACGGTGACCGCCGGGACGAAGGAAGCCACCACCGACCCCAGCGGCTACTACTCCATGACCCTCCTGGTGGGCTTCTATGATGTAACCGCCTCGCACCTGCGCTACGAGACCCAGGTCATCACCGGCGTAGAGATCGTCTCCAACACCGTTACTCCCCTGGACTTTTACCTGACCCCTCGCGGCCGGCTCTGGGGCTATGTGACCGACTATGACAACGGCTTCCCGCTGGAGGGCGCCACCGTCACCGCCGACGACGGCACCTTCACCGAGACCAATGCCTCCGGCTACTACGAGATGTATCTGGACGAGGGCACCCACCTGGTCACGGCCACGATGCAGGACTATGCCCCGGCCACGGCCACCGTGGTCATGGTCTCCGGCGAGGACACCCGGCAGGACTTTGCCCTGCAGGCCGCCATCTCCTTCCTCCCCAGCCCGCTCCATGTGACCGTGCCCTGGCAGAGCACCTACCAGATGACGGCCACGTTGCTCAACCGTATGCCTTGGGACTATGACTTCGAGTTTCGGGAAAAGCCCGGTGGGTTCATTCCGGCCATCGTCGGGTATCCGGTGCACATCCCGCGCTTCGAGGGTGAAATTCCGCCCGATACCGCTCCGCCCTCGACCGGCCTGGCCCCGATCGGTTCCGTGCCGGTTGTGGCCCCGCCGGCCCAATCTCCCAACTGGCGCATCCTGGCCAACCCGGCCTACGGACACGAGGCTTACCCCGGAAGCAACCTGTGGTACTGGCCCGACCTGGAGAACGTGGGCACCTGGAGCGTCATCGGTCCGGTCACGTCCTTCTACCCCTCCGGCGACTTTGTCCTGGGCGACTTTTCCACCCAGTACGCCCTCAACTTCAACACCAACAACCTGGTCGCCATCGACACGGCCACCGCCGCCGAGACGGTCCTCTGCACCCTCACGCCGAACGGTAGCTGGACCGGGATGAGCGCCGCGCCCGACGGGACGGTCTACGCCTCCTCCTCCAACTGCGGGAGCGACTCCACCCTTTACATCCTCGACATCGACTCCTGCACCCTCACCCCGATCGGGCAGACGCCCGGAGCGACCTGTCTCATCGACATCGCCTACAACCCCAACGACGATATGATTTACGGCGTGGACATCGTTACCGACTACCTGGTGCGCATTGACCCGGCGACGGCGGCGACGACCCAGATCGGCCCGATCGGCTTCAACGCCAATTACGCCCAGGGGATGGACTTTGACGACGAGACCGGCGTGCTCTACTACGCCGCCTTCAACAACGATACCTTCCAGGGCGAGTTGCGTATCGTGGACATCAACACCGGGAATACGGCGCTGGTGGGCGTCTTCGGCACCGGCACAACCGAGGTCACGGCCTATTCGGTGGTCGCCTATGCCGCCGCGGACGTGCCCTGGTTCGGGCAGGCCCCGATCAGCGGGACCGTGCCGGCCCAGACCAGCATCCAACCGACGATGTACTTCACTGCGACCCCGGATGTGGGGGTGAACCAGCCCGGCGACTACTACTGCGACCTGCGGATCCAGGGCGATCCCCAGGTGACCGTCCGCGTGACCATGACCGTCCTCCCACCGGCCGACATGGGCAAGGTCGAGGGAACCGTCACGGACAACTGCACCGGTGAGCCGCTGAAGGATGTCTATGTGTACATCGCCGGCGGCAACCCGATCACCGAGACGATGACCGACCAGGACGGCCACTATGCCGCCTGGCTGGTCTCGGGCACCTACACCCTCGACTTTAGCCTGGCCGGCTACCTGTCCTTCAGCACGACGGTGGATGTCCCCGCCGGCATGACCACCACGCTGGACGTGAACCTTATCCCCGACCGGGCCTGCATCGCCGTCGCCCCGCCTTCCTTCGAGTTCTGGGTCATCTCCGGAACCCAGGAGTCCGATCTCCTCTACCTCACCAACAACGGTGGCCAGGACCTGGAGTACGTCATCTACGAGATGAGCGGAACGCCGGGACTCCACTTCCAGCAGTCCCCAGGGCGAGTCACCGTGGTGCCTGAGGCGAAAGAGAGCGGAGAGGCCATCGCCGGGGCCTGGCCGAGCGCTTCCGGTGGCCCCGACCCCTTCGGCTACACCTACAAGGACAGCGACGAACCGGGCGGCCCCACCTTCGACTGGATCGAGATCAGCGGCACCGGCCAGAACCTGGGCCTGACCGACGACAGTTACATCTTCCCGCTCGACCTGCCCTTCACTTTCAACTTCTACGGGGTGGATTACAACCAGATCGCCGTCGGCTCCAACGGGGTCGTCTACTTTGTGGACGATTACCTGGGCCTGGGTAACGTCTGTCTGCCGGGCGACGGCGGCTACGGGGTCTGGGACTTTATCGCCGGGATGTGGGATGACCTGAACCCCTCGGCCGGCGGTGCCGTCTACTACCAGGCGCTCAACTACAAGGGCATCGACCTCGCCGTGATCGAGTGGTACCAGGTGCCGCACTTTGGGACCACCGACGACATGACCTACGAGATCGTGCTCTTCCCCAACGGGAGCATCCTGCTCCAGTACCTGGACCCCTCCAACGAGGCCGGTAGCGGGGCCACCGTGGGCATCCAGGGCTACTGGGAGAATCCCTCCTACTACCTGGAGTACTCCTGCAACACCTCCGCCCTGGACTACAACCTGGCCATCTGCTTCGTCTATCCGGGCAGCCCCGGCTGTACCTTCGCCGAGGACGTGCCCTGGGTGTGGGAGGAGCCGATCTCCGGGACCGTCCCGGCCCTCTCCACCGGGGAGGTGGCCGTCACCGTCACCTCTTACCTCACCGAGCCGCTGCCGCTGGGCACCTACACCGCCACCCTGATCGTCTCCAGCAACGCTGACGAGGGCGTCCAGTACGTGCCGGTGATTATGCACATCGTCGAGCAGTACGTCACCCCGACGGCGTCCTTCGAAAGCAACTCGCCGGTCTGCCTGGGTGAAGAGGCCATCTTCACCAACACCACCATCCCCGGCATCCCGCCGGAGACGACCTACCTCTGGGATTTCGGCGACGGCATCACCTCGACGCTCGAAAACCCGGTGCACACCTACGCTGC
>DAOUAK010000151.1:0-23123 GCA_034433695.1 Chloroflexia bacterium | reverse complement strand
CCACCTCGACAAAGTGGGCGGCGTGGCTCTGGGCCTGGCGAAAGGCGTGGTAGGGGTCATAGAGGTCCTTCTGCCCCAGGTCTACCCGGTCTCCGGTGACGCGCCAATACTGCAGGCCGGAACGGTCGTCCTTGCGGTGGAACTCGCGGTAGAGGAAATCCCCCGGATAACCTTCGGAGGCGGACCAGACCTGTTTCCCGGTGCGTTCGTCGCGCCCGTAGACGGCCACGTTGGAGGATTGGATATAGTAGGGGCGAAAGGTGGTGCGTTCGGCGGTTTCTTCTCCTTCGGGTGGCGGCACCACCAATTTGCGCTTCGGCAGGCCGCCGTAGGGGCCGATGACGTCGCCGAGCACCTTACCGGAGAGCCGGCTGCGCTCGATGCCGTGGGTGTCGGTGAAGGTATAGCGCAGGTTCAGTTCGGCCAGAAAGTCTTCCAGGCCGGGCTTGACGATCTCCCGCCCCCCGTAGGATTTGTAATAGGCCGGCCGGTAGCCGCACTCGGGGAGCCAGATGCCCCGGGGCAACCGGCCGAAGTGGCGCAGGTAACTCATCACCCCGACCTTTAACTGGCCATAGATGGTGGAATCGCGCTCCATCAGAGGGAGATAGGCATGGGTGGCGGCACAGGTGATAATCTCGATCCATCCCTCGTCCTGGAGGAGGCGGAAGGCGCCGATCAGGTCCCGCCGGAAACGCTCCCGGAAGGACCTCAGGATGTTGGCATACCAATCCTCGTAGAAGCGGGCCAGGTAAAGGAAGTGGGCGGCCTGGTCCCCCTTCTGGGCAGAGAAACGGGAGACGTCCTCCTGGGCCCGCTCCAGTTCCTGGAGGAGAAAGGTCTCCACATGGTCCAGCACGTCGGGGTCGGCCAGTTGCTCGGCCAGGATGGGAGTGATGCCGATGGTCAGATGGAAGGGGATGCCCTCGGTGCGGAGGTCGTAGAGGATGTTCAGGAGGGGGAGATAGGTTTCGGCCACCGCTTCGTGCAGCATCTCCTCGCCATGGGGCCAGCGGCCGGCCTGCCGGACGTAGGGCATATGCGAGTGGAGAACAAAGGTAAAATATCCTGTCGGCATAACGGTTTCCTTCCGGTGGTTTCCTCTTTTTGGGGCGATTATAGCATAGCCCCCGAGGCGCGTCAAAATTTGCCGGATGATTTGCCCTTTGGGGGGAGCGAGGGTATAATTTGGCCTTGTGAGGAGGACGATGCTGCGGGCGCTCACCTTTGATTTCTGGGGGACCCTTTATCAGAACGCCTTTGGGCGGGAAGAGCGGCTGGACCTTCTGGAGCGGGCGCTTCGGCAGGCCGGCCGGCCCCGCCGCCGGGAAGAACTGGAGGCTGCCTATGAGCATGCCTGGCAGGCCTTTGAACAGGTCTGGCGGCAGGAGAACCGTCCTTTCTCCATCGAGGAATGGGTAGGGGAGATGCTCTCCTTTCTGGGGGCGGAATTGCCGGAGGAGGTGCGATGCAACCTCTACCGCCCTCTCCAGGAAGCCCTCCTGGATTCCCCGCCCCGGCCGGTGCCCGGTGTGGTGGAGGTCCTGCCCCGCCTGGCCCGGCGCTACCGCCTGGGCCTCATCTCCGACGTCGGGCTGACGCCGGGGCGTGTGTTGCGCGAATTCTTGCGGCGGGACAGGCTGTTTCCCTATTTCCGGACCCTTACCTTCTCCGACGAGGCCGGGCTGACCAAACCGAGGCCGGAGGTCTTCTGGCGCACCCTGGAGGCGTTGGAGGCGCATCCGGAGGAGGCGGCCCACGTAGGCGACCTGCCGGAGACGGACCTGGTCGGCGCCCGGAACGCCGGGATGCGGGCCATCCTCTTCCTGGGGGTGAGCCGGCGGGAGGATGGGCGCGGTTTGGCCGATGCCGTATTTACCGATTATAAGGAGTTGGAGGAGGTGCTGGAGGCGCTGTGAGCCTGGTCCGGCGGTAACGACAATCCCCCTATTCCAGGCGGCGCAGGATACGCGCGACCTGGCTCATCCGTTCGGCCAGGAAGATCGGCCGGCCCAGTTCCCGCTCCACTTCTTCGACCGAGACCTCGTCCAGCGTCCTTCCCCGCTCGTCGAAGGCGACTCGGGGCAAGAAAAGGATTTCCCCTCGTGCTTTTCGCAGGCCGGCCCGCAGCGCCTCTCCGGTCAGAAGGCCCGAGACGGTGACGGTGGGCCCGAAGGTGATGTTTTCCACCGGGACGACCTCGATGGACAGGCCCTTCCGGAGGGCGGAGAATTCCTCGGCCAGGCGCGAGAGGAGCGGGGCAATCAGGGTGCCGCAGGCCAGGGTCAGGCGGCGCGGGTGAAGGTGTTCCCGTGGAAGCCGTCGGCGCAGCCGCGCCCAGTCGTCCAGGAGGAGGCGCACCAGCCCGACGCCGTTTTCCACCTGGGGGAAGCCGTCGTAGCGGCAGGCCGAGGGGACGGGGCGGCGGGCCAGGAGGTAGAATTCGTCCGCCGGGTAGAGGAAGGCGCGTCCCCATCGCTCCCGAAAGGTGCGTCGGCGGGAGGCGGCCCAGCGCAGGAGGGCGTGGGCCTCGGCGGAGGTGTAGGGGCGCAGGGGGAAGGCGGCTTCCTCCAGGTCAGGTTGCGCCGGCCGGCGAAAGCGCGTCAGACCGACTGGCACCAGGGCCACCGAGCGGACGGTGGGGAAAAGGCCGGCCAGGTCCTCCACCGTGCGCTCCAGGTGGGGACCATCGTTGACCCCGGGGCAGAGCACCACCTGGGTGTGGACGACAATACCCAGGCGGCCCAGACGGGCCAGTTGCTCCCGGATGTCGGGGAGATCGTGCCGGCCCAGCAGGAGGCGACGCAACTCCGGTTCGGTGGCGTGCACGGAGACATACAGCGGGCTCAGGCGCTGTTCGGCCAGACGTTCCCAGTCTTTTGCGCTCAGGTTGGTCAAGGTGACAAAGTTGCCGTAGAGGAAGGAGAGGCGATAGTCGTCGTCGCGCAGGTAGAGGCTGGGGCGAAGGCCGGCCGGCAACTGGTTCAGAAAGCAGAAGGGGCAACGGTTGGTACAGAGGCGAACCCGGTCGAAAATCGGTTGGGCGAACTCGATGCCCCAGGGCCGGGTCGGAAGTCCACCTCTTCCCGGCGGCCGGCGCAGTGTCACGGTCCACTCTTCTTTGCCCCGGCGGACCAGGAAGGTGGCTCGGGGACCGTCGGCGTAGAAGCGAAAGTCGATGAGATCGCGCAGGGGGTGGCCGTTGACCGCGAGAATCCGGTCTCCCGGCAGCAATCCGGCGGCGCGGGCCACCCCGGTTACGGCGGCGATTTCTCCACCGGGCCTGTCTTCGGCCATCTCGGTCTCCATGGTGTCCTTTCTTTCAGGTCGGACCTATTGTACCACCTTCCGTCGTCCGGGACAAAGCCGAGCATTGGTTCGCGGGTGATTTTTGCCCGTCCGAACTCTGCATTTGCCAAAAGCGGCGTTTTGTGGTATACTATAATTGACGCCGAGGTGGCGGAACTGGCAGACGCGCTACGTTCAGGGCGTAGTGGGCAGAGCGCTCGTGGGGGTTCGAATCCCCCCCTCGGCATAAAAGAAGCGGGGGCATTGCCCCCGCTTCATGTTGGGTGCCGTTGTTCCTATTTTTCGCACAGGATAAAGTGGGCCTGACCGCCGGTGTGGTAGTCGTACTGCCGGCCGCTGGCCTCCAGGATAATCTGATAGCCCGGGGTGATTACCTGAAGGTACATCTGCCCCGGCTGGGGGCAGCCGATGCTGCTGTCCGGCCACATCCGTTCCGCGACCTGCACCACGCGGATTTGCTCCGGGGGAAGGTTCAGGCGGCCGGCCAGGTCGGCCACCACGGCCTCCACCAGCGGTTGGGCCGGCCCCCAGTCGCCGATGGGAGGCTTTGCCGGGCAGAGGAGGACCCGGTCCTTCTCATCACTGTGGTACTCGTACTCCTGTCCGCCGGCCCGCAGGATGAGGCGGAAGCCGGGTACCACCACGTCGATGCACATCCGGTCTCCGGAGGGACAGCCCAGGCAGCCGTCAGGCCAGGCCACCCGTTCTACCCGCGCCACTTCCACCTGGGTGGGGGGGATCCTGAGCCGGCCGGCCAGATCGGCGATGGCCCGGTCCAGAAGCGGCTGTGCTTCCGGCGGCCAGGCCGGTGTAGCCGGTGTAGGGGTAGGAAGGCTACCCGGAGGGAGAGAAGGAGTAGGGGCACTTGCCGGCGGAGGAACCATTTCGCAGGAAGCAAGCAAGAGGAGAGCGATCCATCCCAGATATCTTCTCGCTTTCATCTTTGCACCTCCTTTTTGGGGTTATAGACGTGGTTCGCCTTCCCTCGTTTCACCCGGCCGGCCGTGGTCCGCGTTTCCCGATAGCGGCAGGGAGGACCGGCTTGCCGGACTTTTTCCTCCGGTGTCTCAAACCGTTGCCCTTTTGCCCAACGATTGGCCCGAAAATCCATCAGAAACCTATTGACTTTTGGGACGGAAGGTGGTATAAATAGAATAGAACGACGAAACGGGTCTGCAACCTTACCATGTGCATACGGACGATCTCCGAGCTGCGGCGGCTAAAGGGAAACCCATGCCCCGTCAGCCGGCAGGGTACGGCTGGAAACGGCCGTGCCTCCCGGTACGGAAAGGAGATCCATCGCCCGGCCTACGGCCGGACAATGGGTCTCCTTTTTTTACAGGTCTTGGGCAAACCGACGCATCGGAAATGGGTCACTTGGTTGTGTAGACGGCTTGAAAGGAGGTGGTGTCGCTTGCGTTTTCCTGGTGTAGGCTCGGTTTTTAGGACGGCGACGGAGGTATGAGAGATGGCCAAGATTCTTCGTGTCAACATGACCGATCGGACGGCAACTTTCGAAGAAGTTCCGGAAAAGTACCGCCTGATGGGTGGGCGGTGGCTGACCTCCTCCATCACCGCCGACGAAGTTCCCCCGACCTGCCATCCCCTAGGACCCTACAACAAGGTTATCCTGGCCCCGGGTATCGTCTCCGGCACCAATGCACCTTCCTCCGGGCGCATCTCCGTGGGTGGGAAGTCGCCCCTCACCGGGACGATCAAGGAGACCAACGCCGGCACCCCCTTCAGCCAGAGTTTGGCCCGTCTGGGCATCAAGGCCATCGTCGTCGAGGGCTATCCCCGGGAGAGAGGCAAATTCTGGATTCTCCACGTGACCAAGGACGGTGCCGAGATCCTTCCGGCCGATGAGTACGTCGGCCAGGGTCTCTACACGGCCTATCCGGCCCTCTTCGAGCGCTTCGGGAAGAAAGTGGCCATCGTGGGCATCGGCGTGGCCGGCGAGATGCTAATGAGTATGGCCGGTGTCTGCTTCAACGACATTGACGGCCGGCCCAGCCGTTACTCCGGTCGCGGCGGCATGGGTGCCGTCCTGGGCAGCAAGGGCCTCAAGTTCATCGTGGTGGACGAAACCGGCGGCCCCGGCGTACCGATCGCCGATCCGGAGCGCTTCCGTGAGGGCACCCGGAAACTTTCCGAGGCCCTGCGCACCCACGCCGTCACCAAGAAGGATGGGGCCCTGAACTCTTACGGGACGGCCGTGCTCATCAACATCCTGAACGAGGCCGGCGGCCTACCCACCCGCAACTTCTCCAGCGGCTACTTCGAGGGGGCCCCGAAGGTCTCCGGCGAGGCCATCGCCGAGGGGGTGAAGAAGCGCGGTGGTGCCGGAAGGACCGGCCACCCCTGTCACCCCGGCTGCATCATCCAGTGCTCCAACGTCTGGCCCAATCCCGATGGAACCGAACACGTTTCGGTCCAGGAGTACGAGTCGGTCTGGGCCTTTGGCCCCAACTGCGGCATTGACGACCTGGATGTCACGGGCGAACTGATTCGCCTGTGCAATGACTACGGCCTGGACACGATCGAGGCCGGCGGCACCATCGCCGTGGCGATGGAGGGCGGCCTGGCCGCCTTCGGCGACGGGAAGAAGGCCATCGAACTCGTGCACGAGATCGGCAAGGGGACGCCGCTGGGACGCATCCTGGGCCAGGGGGCCGCTTTCACCGGCCGCGCTCTGGGCGTCATCCGTGTGCCCGGGGTCAAGGGCCAGAACATGCCGGCCTACGAGCCCCGTGCCGTCAAGGGTATCGGCGTCACCTACATTACCAACCCCCAGGGTGCCGATCATACCATCGGCTACACCATCGCCCCCGAGATCCTTTCCGTCGGCGGCAAGGCCGACCCGCTGACCCCCGAGGGCAAGGCCGAACTCTCCCGCAACTTCCAGATCGCCACCGCCTTCATCGACTCCACCGGCTACTGTCTCTTTATCGCCTTTGCCATCTTGGATATCCCCGAAGGCTTCGAGGGGATGGTGGAGAGTTGCGCCGCCCGGCTGGGGACGAACTGGACGGCCGAGGACGTCACCCGCATCGGCAAAGAGATCCTGAAGACGGAGCGGGCCTTTGACCTCGCGGCCGGCTTCACCAAGCAGGACGACCGCCCGCCCGAGTTCATGCGGTATGAGCCGCTTCCGCCCCACAACCAGGTCTGGGACGTCCCGGACGAGGCTCTGGACAGCGTCTGGGAGTTTTAGGGCGACCCACGGGTCGCTTCTACCGGCGGGGGACATGGGTTGTCCATGTGTCCCCCGCCGGAGTTACAGGGGGAACGAAGGTGATCGAAGTACACCTCTACGGCAAACTGCGACGTTTCGCCCCAGAGCAGGACCCGGCCGGCCTTTCCGTCGTCCATGTCCCGGTCCGGGACGGCGATACCATCCAGCAGGTCCTGGAGCGTCTGGGTGTCCCGCTGGAGGAGGTCGGTAGCAACATTTTCCTCAACTGGCAGTATTCGGCCTTGAACCGTCGGGTACGGGACGGCGACCGGCTGGCCGTCTTCCCCGACGATATGCAACTTCTGTATCGCTGGTATTTCGTCAAGGTAGGGGAGCAGGATGATTCACGTTGAGGTGCGTCTCTACGCCACATTACGTAAGTACGCTCCTGCGTCTCGGCCGGGAGAACCGCTTTCTCTGGAACTGCCGGCCGGGACGAGCCTGGCCGACCTTCTGGCCCGGCTGGGCATCCCCCCGGAAGAACTGAAGACGGCCTTTGTCAACAGCCTGCGACGGGAAGAGGACTATATCCTGCGCGATGGCGACCGCGTCGCCCTCTTCCCCCCGGTGGCCGGGGGGTAGCCTCACATCAGCACCAGCCCGCCATCCACCCCCAGCACCTGGCCGGTGATGAAGCCGGCCTCCTCGGAGCACAGGAAGGCCACTGCTGCGGCCACGTCCTCCGGCTGGCCGGGCCGGCCCAGCGGCGTTCGGGCGATGATTTCCTCCCGGACCTTATCGGGCAGGCCGGCCGTCATCGCCGTGGCGATAAAGCCCGGGGCTACGGCGTTGACGGTGATGCCCCGCGAGCCGACTTCCTTGGCCAGGCTTCGGGTGAAGCCGATCAGGCCGGCCTTGGCCGCCGCATAGTTGGTCTGGCCGGCGTTGCCGGCGATGCCCACCACCGAGGCCATATTGACGATGCGCCCCCAGCGCTCCTTCATCATCGGCCGCAGGGCCGCCCGGGAGCAGAGAAAGGCCCCTTTGAGGTTGGTGGCCAGGACGGCATCCCAATCCTCCTCCGAAAGGCGCAGGAGAAGCATATCCCGGGTGATGCCGGCGTTGTTTACCAAAATGTGCAGGCCTCCCAGGGTTGCCACCACCTTCTCCACCATCGTCGCGACTTCGGCGGCGGCGCTGACATCGGCCCGCACCCCGAGGGCCTTGCCGCCGGATGCCTCGATCTCGGCCACCACGGCGCCGATGACCTTCTCGCCGGCCAGGTCGTTCACCGCCACGGCCGCTCCCATGCCGGCCAGGCGCAGGGCGATGGCCCGTCCGATGCCTCGCGCCGCCCCGGTCACCAGGGCCACCTTGCCGTCCAGCCGTCCGCACATCTCGACCTCCTTGCACGGTGTGCCGTGCCTCTACGCTCGGGATTCCTCGATTTCCGCCACAGCCCGACAGATGACGATCCACTCCTCGGCCCAGCGGGCATCCCGCCAGCCGATCAGGCCGAAATGTTCTCCCATCCACTCCTCGATTTCTTTCAACACCTCCGGCGCGACCTCCGTAAAGTCTCGCACGGGGGAGACATACTCCGCCGTGTGGGGCACGGCCAGCACCTTGTGGTCCCCATCGGACCGCAAGAGCAGGCCGATGGCCCGTACCCGGTAGCGACAGCCGGGGAAGGTAGGGCCGTAGCCGATCACCAGCACGTCTACGGGATTTCCGTCGGCCGGGTTGTAGGTGCCGGGGAGGTAGCCGTACTCGGCCGGAAGCGGTCGGGGAAAGGCCGGCCCCGCCTGCACCCAGCCCTTTCCCGGCTCGAATACGGTGCGCGCCGTACTCCCGCGCGGATTCTCGATCACCACCTCTACCGGCCCCAGGCCGGCCTCTGCCTGCGCCATCGCCCCGTTCCTCACGCGAAAGTTTATGGACAGGTCATCCCACCATCCACGACCAAGACGTGGCCGGTAATGTAGGAAGCCTCCGGTGAGGCCAGGAAGACGATGGCTGCGGCCACTTCTTCCGGGCGGGCAAAACGTTTCATCGGGATGATGGTCAGTGCCCACTCCTTCACCTCCCGGGGCACGGTGCGGAAGAGGCTGGTCCCCTCGACGTAGGTGGGGGCGACGGCGTTGACGGTGATGCCGTGGGCGGCCACTTCGCGGGCCATCGTCTTGGTCAGGCCGACGAGGCCGGCCTTGGCCGCCGCATAATTGGCCTGACCTACATTACCCACCAGGCCGGCCACCGAGGAGACGTTGACGATTCGCCCGTAGCCCTGTCGAATCATCGGACGCAACACCGCCCGACTGCACAGGAACGCTGCCGTCAGGTTCGTCTCCAGCACCGCCCGCCAGTCTTCTTCCTTCATCCGCACCATCAGTCGGTCCCGGGAGATGCCGGCGTTGTTGACCAGGATGTCGATGCGCCCGTAGGCCGAAAGCGTTTCTTCCACCATCCGGCGCACGTCTTCGGTGTCGGTCACGTTGGCCCGCAAGGCCCGTGCCCGACCGCCGGCCTCCTCGATGGCCCGCACCACCTCGGCGGCCGCCTCGGCCTGTTCCCGGAAGTTGACCACGACGGCGGCTCCCTCCTGGGCCAGCGCCAGGGCCGTAGCCCGCCCGATGCCCCGAGAAGCCCCGGTAACCAGCGCGACCTGACCCTCCAGCCGTCCGGGCATATTCGCCTCCCGTTTACTCTTCGTCGGCCAGCAGGGCCCGCACCTGCTCCAGCGTACCCACGCTTTTGGCCTCGGCCTCCGGCAGGGTGCGGCGGACCAGGCCGGCCAGGACGGTACCGGGGCCGATCTCCAGGAAACGGCGCACCCCCTGGGCCCACATATACTCCAGAGAAGCGCTCCAGCGCACCGGGGAGCAGACCTGAGAAACCAGTTCTTCGCGGAATGCTTCCGGCAGGGAAAGGGGCCGGGCGCAGGTATTGGCTACCACCGGGGGATTCGCAGGGGAAAATGCGGCCGTCGCCACCGCCCGGGCCAGGCCGGAGGCAGCCTCCTGCATCAGCGGCGAGTGAAAGGCTGCGCTGACCTTGAGCGGGATGACGCGCCGGGCCCCCCGTTTTTGGGCTTCTTCCATGGCCCTGGCCACGGCCTCGGTCGCCCCGCTCAGGACATACTGGCCGGGGCAGTTGTAGTTGGCGATCACAAGCGGCGCTTCGGCCCCATACGTCCGGCAAATCTCCTCCAGGACCCTTTCCTCCAGCCCGATTACGGCGGCCATCGTTCCGGAGCGGGCCTCGCCCATCAGCCGGCCGCGTTCCCGCACCAGGCGCAGGGCCTCGGGAAAGGTGAGGACCCCGGCCGCTACCAGGGCCGTATATTCCCCCAGGCTGTGGCCGGCCACCAGGGACGGGCAGGGGAGGCGTTCCGGCAGATGCAGCCGGCCCGACCCGTCGATCCGGCCGCCCAGGGCCAGGAGGACGGCCACGCTGGTCGTCAACAGGGCCGGCTGGGCGTTGATCGTCCGGGTCAGTTCCTCCTCCGGGCCCTCGAAGCAGAGCCGGGAAAGGGGTGCCCCCAGCAGGTCATCGGCCTGTCGGTAAAGGTCGGCCACTTCCGGGAGGGCCTCGGCCAGGTCCCGTCCCATGCCCACGTACTGCGAACCCTGGCCGGGGAAGAGCCAGGCTACCTCGGCTGTCGGTGAGGACATTTCCACCTCCTGGGTGATATGTTCAGATGCCGCCCCAGACGATGACGCCGGCGGCCCAGGTGAGGCCGGCTCCGAAGGCTGTAGCCACAACGATGTCCCCTTCCTTCAGCCGGCCCTCCTCAGCCGCCTCGCAGAGGGCCACCGGAATCGTCGCCGCCGACATATTGCCGTAGCGGTGCAGGTTGACAAAGATGTGTTCCATCGGCAGGCCCAGTCGTTCGGCCAGCGCTTCGATAATGCGTAGATTGGCCTGATGGGGGACAAAGAGGGAAATGTCCTCCACCCTCAGGCCGGCCTGTTGCAGCACCTCCTGGGTGGCCTGGCCCATCGAACGCACGGCGAAGCGAAAGACCTCGTTGCCCTTCATGTGGATGTAGTGCTGGCGGCCGGCCACCGTCTCCGGGGAGGCCGGCCGGGCGCTTCCCCCGGCCGGCATGATGAGCAGGTCGCTGCCCGCGCCGTAGGCCCCCAGGATGGAGGCCAGCAGTCCCCGTCGCTCTGAGGTCGGCCGCAGCACCGCCGCGCCGGCCCCATCGCCAAAGAGGACGCAGGTGTTGCGGTCCTCCCAGTTGGTGATGCGGGAAAGGGCCTCGGAGGCCACGACCAGGATGTTCTCGTACATCCCGCTACGGATGAACTGAGTTCCCACAGTCAGGGCATAGAGGAAGCCGGAGCAGGCCGCCTCCAGGTCGAAGGCGCCGGCGTGAATCGCCCCCAGGGCATCCTGCACCAGACAGGCTGTGGCCGGGAAGAGGTAATCGGGCGTGGAGGTGGCGACGATGATGAGGTCCAGGGCAAAGGCCGGCAGGTCGGCGCGCTCCAGGGCCTGGCGGGCAGCCCGGACGGCCATGGTGGAGGTGGCTTCGCCATCGTCCACCAGGCGTCGTTCGATGATACCGGTGCGGGCGCGAATCCACTCGTCCGAGGTGTTCACCATCCGCTCCAGATCGTGGTTGGTCAGCACCCGCTGGGGCAGATATTTCCCCCACCCGGCGATGGCCGCATAGCGCGCCATGGACCTCTCCTGGGAAGCCGGTGTACACAACAGAAGAAGACAGGGAGCCGGCCCTTACGCCCCACCCGGGCGACACCCGGAGATCTCCGGCGATCCCCTGTCTTCCTATCGGACCGAGAGTTCGCGGCTATTGGCCCTTTTCTTTCTTCTTCTCCTCGATCTCGAGGACCTGAATCCCCTTGTATGTGCCGCACGAGGGACAGACCCGGTGCGGAAGGGTGAGATTGCCGCATTCGGGACAGAGAATCATCTGGCGGACCGAAAGTGCCTGATGGCTGCGGCGGTTGCCCCGCCGATGGCGTGAGACCTTTCGTTTCGGTAGAGCCCCCATTTTCTTACCTCATTCTGGCATTTCATCCGGAAAGAGCAGGGAGGCCAGGCCGGCCAGCCGCTCGTCAATTTCTTCCTGGTGCCCCTCACAGGGGCCTTCGTTCAGGTTCTTCCCGCAGATCGGGCAGAGGCCGGCGCACTCCTCCCGGCAGAGCGGCCGTATCGGCAGGTTCAGGAGGACCTGCTCCCGAATCGGCTCGGCCAGGTCCAGGATGTGGTGTCCGTCGAGCAGGTAGATGCTATCGTCCTCCGGCGGGGGGAGAAGTTCCCCGGTGAGGATGGAGATGCTGGGTTGAAACTCGATTTCCACATCCATGTGGAGCAACTGGGTGTACGGCTCCAGACAACGACCGCACTCCAGAACGACCTCGCCCTCCAGACTGCCCTGGAGGAGAAGGTCATCGCGCAGCCGGGTCAGGAGAAGCCGGCCGTGCAGGTGGTGCACTTTCAGTTCGTCGGCCCAGAAGACTTCTTCCTCGATCTCCAGCGTGCGGGTTGTACCGACCGGAGAACGGAGGAGTTGGGCCACGTTGTAGCGCAACATCGTTCAACCCTCTGGGGCAACTCGGCCCCGTCCAATCAACCGGAAGGGAAATCCCCATCCGAGCGGCCGTATTTTACTACAACCCGGTCAGAAGCGCAAACGCCTTCCAACGGTTCGGGTGCTTCACCTTCCCGTCGGAGGTTCGCCGGGCAAGGGCAGTCTCGAGGCCGCTTTGTGGTATAATAAGGCCTCTGGCAAAGGCGGAAATAAGGGGTCGCAACCCGATTTTGTACCGCGAAGGCCAATTCTTTGTGGCAGGAATCGTCACCGGCGGAGAGGAAAATGACCGTTCTGAGCCAGTTGATTCACAACGGCGTCCTGGTGCCGGAACCCCCGACCCCACGGGGGCTAATTCTGACCATCCGCGGCCGGCCGGTTGCCCTTTCGCCCAAGGCGGAGGAGATGGCCCTGGCCTGGGCCCGCAAGCACGGCACTCCCTATCTCCAGGACCCCGTCTTTGTCCGCAACTTCCTGACCGACTTTAGCCGGGCGCTGGGTCTGGAGGAGGTCCTTGCCCCCGAGGAGGTGGACTTTGGGCCGGCCGTCCGCCTGATCGAGGAGGAAAAGGCCGCCCGCGAGCGCCTGAGCCGCGAGGAACGCCGGGCCCTGGCCGCCGAGCGCAAGGCCCGCCGGGAGGCGCTGCGTGAGCGCTACGGCTATGCCATCGTCAACGGGGAGCGGGTTGAACTGGCCAACTTTACCGTCGAGCCGAGCAGCATCTTCATGGGCCGGGGGGAGCACCCGCTGCGCGGCCGCTGGAAGGAAGGACCCCGCCAGGAGGACATTACCCTCAACCTCAGCCCCGACGCTCCCCGCCCGGAGGGCAACTGGGGCGCCATCGTCTGGCAACCGGAGGCGCTCTGGGTGGCCTGCTGGCGCGACAAACTCTCCGGTGAACTCAAGTACGTCTGGCTCGGCGATACCGCGGCCATCAAGCAGGAGCGGGAGATGCGCAAGTTCGACCAGGCCCACGCCCTGGATGCCGAGTTGGAACGGGTGCGGGCCCAGATTCAGGCGGACCTTTCTTCTCCCGACCCCCGGAAGCGGATGCTGGCCACCGCCTGTTATCTCATTGATGCCCTTTGCCTGCGGGTGGGCGACGAAAAGGACCCCGACGAGGCCGATACCGTGGGGGCCACCACGTTGCGTCCGGAGCACGTCCGCCTGCGCCCCGACGGCACGGCCGAGTTTCGTTTCCTGGGCAAGGATTCGGTCCTCTGGCACAAGCGGCTTTCCCTGCCCGAGGCCGTCTTCCGCAACCTGGCAGAACTGCGGGAAAAGGCCCGTCCCTCTCGTGCCCGGAGGAATGACCGTTCCCATCCCACCCGCGACAGACCGCAACTCTTCCCCGACATCGGTAGCGACGATGTCAACGCCTACCTTTCCGGCATCCTTCCCGGGCTGACGGCCAAGGTCTTTCGCACCCACCACGCCACGCTGGCCGTCCGGGAGAGTCTGGCGACTTCGGGGGTCCGGCCCGACGATCCCGCCTACAAGAAATGGGAAGCGGCCAGCCTGGCCAATCTGGAGGCGGCCGTCCTCTGCAACCACTATAAGCAGGCCCCCAGGAACTGGGAGGCCAGCCGGCAGCGCGCGCGTGCGCGGATAGAGCGGGCCGAGGCCCAGGTGCAAAGATGCCGGGCGGCGCTCCGCTCCCTGGAGGAAAAGGCCGGGGCGCTACGCCAGGAGGCCCGGGAAACGTTACGGTCGGCGACCGGGGAGCGGCGGGAGCGGCTACGGGCCCGTTACGAAAAGCGGAAGGCCCAACTGGCCCGCCAGATCGAGGCGGCCCGGGAGCGGGTGCAGCGGGCGCTCCTGGCCCTGGGCCGGCTGCGGGCCCAGGCCTCAATCGCCGAGAAGAAGCGGACCTGGAACCTGACCACCAGCCTGAAGTCGTACATTGACCCCCGGGTCTATGCGCAGTGGGGACGGGAGGTCGGCTACGATGTCCTGGCCGAGTATTACCCTCGGGTTCTGCAACGCCGCTTTTCCTGGGCGAAGGAGGAAAAGGCCGGCCCGGTGGACGACTGAGCGCGCCTTGTCCGGGGATGGGTTACTTTTGCACGCCCCGATAGCGGCCGACGAGTTCCGCCGTTGCCAGGACGTGGCCCTGCATGGCGCCCATGACCTGCTCACGGGTAGCCCCGACCGGCAGGTTCAGGGGGGCATCCAGGGCGTAGAGGGTAAAGGCGTAGCGGTGGACCTGGCCGGCCGGCGGATAGGGGCCGACGTAGCCCAGCGTCCCGGCCGTGTTGCGCCCCTGGAGGGCCTCGGCCGGCACCTGTCCCTCGGCCAGGCCGGCCGTCTCGGGCGGGATATTGTAGACGACCCAGTGGGAAAAGGGGTAATCCAGGTCGTCCATCAGGAGCACCAGGCTTCGGGCTTCGGCCGGCACATTTTCCCAGCGGAGGGGCGGGGAGACGTTCTCCCGGAAGAAGCCGTAGCGTTCGGGAATCTCCCCTTCATGAGCAAAGGCGCTGCTCAGGAGCACCAGAGGCCGGGACGGAGATGCGACGGAGGGGGGTGGAGGCGCCGGAGCACAGGCGGCCAGAAGCACGAGCAGCAGGCTCACTTTCCATACCCTTTTCATCGCGCTCCTCCATGGAGACTCTTTTGCCTCGGAGGGTTGGTCATCCCGGCGAATTGGCATCGGAACAAAGACGGGGGCGCAAAGAGTTGCGCCCCCTCTTGCCAAGCACGCGACGGGATTACGAAGCCTGTAGGGCGGCCCGGGCTCGGTCCACCACCTGGGCAAAGACCTCCGGTTCCCGCACGGCCAGGTCGGCCAGCACCTTGCGGTCCAGTTCGATGCCGGCCCGGTTCAATCCGCAGATGAGTTGACCGTAGGTCGTGCCCAACTGCCGGGCGGCGGCGTTGATGCGCACAATCCACAGCCGCCGCATATCGCGCTTGCGCCGGCGTCGGTCCCGATAGGCGTGATGCAGGGAGCGCATCACCGCTTCATGGGCCGTCTTGAAGGTGCGATGCCGTCCACCTCGAAAACCCTCGGCCTGCTTGCGCACCTTGTCATGACGGCGACGAACCATCATTCCTCGTTTGACTCTCGGCAAGGCTATACCTCCTCAAATTTTCTACGTCTTTGCCCGCATTTCCCGGACATATACCCCCTTGACGGGTTCTCTCACCCGCCATCTGAACATAACACACAACCGAAGGGGGCTTTGACCCGGTTCTATTTCTTCCGGGGCGCCAGAAGCATGGTCATTTCCCGGCTGCCGCCGGCCGGCAACTGCTCAACCTCGGCCACGTCTTCCAGCATCGCGGCCATCTGCTGCAGCACCGCTTCGGCAATGTCGCCGTGGGACCATTCCCGTCCCCGAAAGCGCATGGTCACCTTGACCCGGTTGCCTTCCTCCAGGAAGCGGCGCGCCGCTCCGACCTTGATCTGAAGGTCATGTTCGCCGATTTTGGGCCGTAACCGCACCTCCTTAATCTCCACCATCCGCTGGCGTTTCCGCGCCGCCCGTTCGCGTTTTGTCTGCTCGTAGCGGTACTTGCCATAGTCCAGCATCCGGCAGACCGGCGGATTGGCCAGAGGATCGACTTCCACCAGGTCCATCCCTTCCTGGGCGGCCAGATTCAGCGCTTCCTGCAAAGGTTTCACCCCGATGCGCCGACCATCCGGCCCGATCAGGAGGACCTCCTGCGCCCGAATCTGGGCATTCACGCGCAACTTCTCGACGATTTCCGCTCCTCCTTATCTTTCACCATCGCCGATCCAACAGGTCCTGTGACCGCTCCCAACCCGAAACGGGTTGGACTTCCAACCTCCAGGCTTTGCAGCCCCAGAGCCGGATGCACTAAGTATACTACAGAATGCATGGGGTTGTCAAATGTCGTTTGCCTTTGCCACCTGCCAGGTAGGGACGGGATATTGCCCTGCCCCTGTCCGCTGCTCTATTTAGGATACACCCCGCCGGCGGCGTTTTGCGCTTTTTGACAATCTCATTATTGTGGAGTATAATTTAATAAGAAGTTTGGTCAACGGTGTAACTCCCGGTATGGAAAAGCCGTTGGTTCCGGAGGTGGACATGGACGACTCCCCCCTGCGCATTCTGGTCCTCGTCGGCCGGCCGCTGGCCCAACTGGTGCCCCTGGAGCACGGTGGCGAGCAGTTCGTGGTTGTAAGCCCCGTACCTCTGGAGCCCGTGGAGTTGGTGCGCGAGGGCCTCCGACGGGTCTTCCTGGACGACAGGACCCCCGCCCACGTGCGCTACCTCCCCTGGGCCCGCCTGGAGGACGTGGAAGTTGCGCTGGCCGAACCCTACGACGTGCTCCACTTTGTGGGCCACGGCGTCGAGGACGGCTGCCTGCTCCTGGAGGCCGACGACGGAAGCGCCGACCCGGTCACCCCGTCGCGGCTGGCGCAGGCGCTGAAGGGGGCGGGCGTCCGGCTGGTCCTCCTCTCCGCTTGCCACTCCGGCATCGCCGGTCGTGCCCTCCATGAGGCAGGGATTCTCAACGTGGTGATGGTGGACGAGCGCTACCCCATCCACCCCGGTGCCGCCGCCGTTTTCAACCGGCAGTTCTACGCCCTCCTGGCCCGCGGGAAGCCGCCCCGGACGGCCTTCAACGCCGGGGTGGAGGCCGTGCGCACCCACCGGGAGTTCGGGGATGAAGCCCCTCCGCCCCGGAATCCGTACACTGGCGAAGAGGAGATTCGCTACGGCGAGCGCTTTGATGCCATCCTCACCGACGACCGGCCCCTGGTGGCGGGGATTCCCTCCGCTTCTTACGAGGAACTCTGCCCGGCATCGGTCCCGTGCAACGTGCTTCGGGAGGAGATCTTTATCGGGCGCGAGGCGGAGATGATCGGGGTGATCCGGTGGATGCGGAGGGCGCGGGTGGTGACCCTGACTGGCCCCGGCGGCATCGGGAAGACGGCGCTGGCCCGTCGGGTCGCCCTCTGGCACGCGGAGCGGCGACTCTTCCGGGATGGGGTCCTGGAGGTGCGGGCCGAAGGTGCGCGCACCGCCGATGAACTGGCCCGTCGCTTTGAGGCGACCCTGCGGGATATCTCCCCCTTCCAGTTGGACCCCCAGAGGCCCTGGGCCTCGCTGCGCGCCGCCCTGGGAGGCCGCCGGCTGGTGCTCCTGGATAGCGCCGAGGACTTGAGCCCGGAGGCCCTGCAGGCGCTGGGTGAGGAATTGCTGGGGCGGCTGGAGGAACTGCATCTTCTGGCGACGGCCCATGCATCGCTGAACCTGGTCCGCTCTGGCGAACAGGCCGTCCCGGTGGAGCAGCTGCCGGTGGGTTTTGGGGAACGGCCCGGCCCGGCGGAGCGGATGTTCTTCGCCTACACACCCCAGAATCGCCTGGGGGAGGTGTTTGCCCAACTGGAGGTCGTCCGCTCCATCTGCCGGGAGGTGGAGGGCTACCCGCTGGGCATCCTGCTGGAGGCGGCCCAGTTGGGCGACGAATGGGAGACGCCGGAGCATCTGCTGGAGGCCCTGCGGGCCAATATGGCGGAGGCGCTCCAGTATGCGCGGGCGGCCGACCTGCCCGAGAAGCACCGGAGCGTGGGCGCGGCGATGAAAAGCGCGCACGACAAACTGGGCGCTCCGGCGCGGCAGTTGATGGCCCATATTGCCCTTTTCCCCGCCGGGGTTGAGGAGGGAATGCTGAAGGCGCTGGAAGGGCTGAAGGAGATGCAATGGAAGGAGGCGGAGCGGGCCTTGCAGGACTTTCACCTGGTTGAGTGGAGGGACGGCCGCTACCGGATGCTGGCGCCCATCCGCGCCTGGGCGCAGACCACCCTTCCGGCGGACGAACAGCGGGCCTGCCGCCTCCGCGCCGCCCGCGCGCTGAACGAACTGGCCGGCGCGCTGAGTAACAACCTGACTCCTGGCCCGGAGCGGCGGGAGTTGGCCCGGCAGACGCCGCAGGCCTCTGGGGGGAGCGTGGAGGATGTGGAGCGGGCGATGGAGCAGACCGCGCTGGCGGCCTTTGACCGGGAGGCGGAGAACCTGGTGGCGGCGGTGGGTTGGGCGTATGAAGCGGAGGAGTGGGGGCTGACGGTGGCGCTGGCGGGCCATCTGGTTCGGTGGCTGGACCTGCGCGCCCGCTGGCGGGAGTGGGAGGAAACCCACAAAAAGGCGCTGGAGGCGGCCCGGCGTGCGGGCGACCGCCAGGGCGAGGCGCAGGCGCTGATGGGTCTGGGCAACGTTTACCTCCAGCAGGGCCGGTGGGGGGAGGCCGTGGAGAAGCACGAGGCGGCGCTGGGGGTCTTCCGGGCCCTGGGCGACTGCCAGGGCGAGGGGCGGGTGCTGGCGAACATAGGTCTGCTCTACGAGGAGCAGGGCCAGAAGGAGAAGGCGGTGGCCCTGTGGCAGGAGGCGCTGGAGAAGTTACACCCGGATTCGCCGGAGTATCGGCAGGTGCGACGGCTTTCCTCACCCCTCCCCCGGCGGCTGTACCGCCACCCCCTCCCCTCTCCTGAACGAAGTTCAGGGGAGGGGAGGCAGGGGGAGGGGTGAGGCCCCCCTATACCCGCCGGACCCCCAGGCGCAGCGGCATACCGTCCACCCGGTCTTCCGCCACCGCCATTCCGGGCTCCATCTCGCCCGCGCGCAGTTCCACACTCAGCGTCTCCGCCGCAATGTATTCCCGCCAGGCTTCAATCGCTTCGGCCAGTTTTCCCTCGGCCTGGTAATGGGTTACGATGCGGTCGTCCAGTTCCAGGTTCGCCGCTTTGCGCAGGTTCTGGATGCGGCGGACGACTTCCCGCGCCAGCCCCTCCGCCCGAAGTTCCGGGGTGATGCGCGTGTCTATGGCCACGGTGAGGTCCTGTTCCGAGGCTACCACTAACCCTTCCCGGGGTTCCTCCTGGACCAGCACCTCCTCCGGCAACAGTTCCACCTCTCCGCCGTCCAGCGGCAGGCGTATCGGCAGGCCGGAACGCACCCGACGGGCCACGGCTACGGGGTCCTGGGCGGCCAGGAGGGCACGTATGGCCGGGAGATGCGACTTGAAGCGAGGCCCCAGCATCCAGTTGTTGGGCAGCACGCGGTAGGAAAAGAGTTCGCTTTTCTCTTCTACCTGGACCACTTCTTTGACGTTCAGTTCGTCCCGGAGCAGGGCCAGGAGTTCTTCGTCCAGCCTTTCCGGGAGGTCCAGGTGAATTAGAGCCCGGGAGAGCGGCTGACGCACCTTCAGACCATGGCCGGCCCGGGCGGCGTGTCCCAGGGCGGCAAGCCTCCGGGTCAGGGCCATCCGATCCACCAGGGCCACGTCCACGGCCATCCAGTCCGCCCGAGGCCAGTCGGTATGGTGGACGCTCTCCGGGGCTCTCGGGTCGACCGTGCGGACCAGGTTCTGGTACATCGCCTCGGTCACAAAGGGGACAAAGGGGGCCAGCAGTCGGCAGAGGGTCGTCAGCACCTGGTAGAGGGTGGCATAGGCGGCGTTTTTGTCGGCATCCTGCTCGCTCTTCCAGAACCTCCGGCGGCTGCGGCGGATGTACCAGTTGGTCAGGTCGTCTAGGAAAGTCTCGATGAAGAGGGTGGCGCCGTAGGCGTCATAGTCGTTCAGGCGCGCCGTCACCTCTGCCACGACCCGGTTCAGGCGGGACAGAATCCAGCGGTCCAGTTGGGTGGGGGCCGTCGCTTGGGTCCGGCTCCGGTCGGGCGTCCAGCCGTCCACCCGGGCATACGAGACCAGGAAGGTGTAGGCGTTCCAGAGGGGGAGGAGGAACTGCCGCCGCACCTCGTCGGCCTTGCCGTAGCCGAAGAGGAGGTCGGCTTCCGGTTTCTGGCGGCAATAGAGCCAGCGCATCACATCCACGCCCATCCGGTCGGCGGCCTCGTTGAATTCGATCATATTGCCCCAGGACTTGTGCATCTCCCGACCGTCCTCCCCCAGGAGGGTGGCGTAGCCGAAGCAGACCCGGAAGGGCGGGGATTTTTCCAGGACGGTGGCCATGGCCAGGAGGCTGTAGAACCAGTTGCGGAACTGACCGGGGAAAGATTCGGTGATAAAATCGGCCGGGTACCATTGGCGCCAGTAGTCGCGGTTGGTACGGTACTGGAGGGTGCTGAAACTGACGATGCCGGCATCCAGCCAGGGGTTGCCCACATCGGGGATGCGGGAAACCTCGGAGGCGCACCGGGGGC
Organism: Chloroflexia bacterium; assembly: GCA_034433695.1. Lineage (GTDB taxonomy): Bacteria > Chloroflexota > Chloroflexia > DTKN01 > DTKN01 > JASFBA01. The sequence goes on along the minus strand of DAOUAK010000151.1, from coordinate 2,944 downwards.
AACGGATGCGCACCGCGTCTACCCAGGGGCGATGCGGGGTATGGCCGGCGAACTCTTCCCACCCGGCCACCGCCCGGGAGGCCAGTTCGTGCTCGTCGCCGATGACCTCAAAGTGGCCGCACTGCCGGCATTCCCAGATGGGCAGGGCTAGCCCCCAGTAGCGCTTCTTGCTGATCATCCAGTCGCGCATGTTGCGCAGCCAGTCCAGTTCGCGTTCCAGCCCGAACTCCGGAATCCAGCGAATCTGGCGGGTAACTTCCATCATATCGTAGCGGAGTTCGTCCATCGAGATAAACCACTCGCCCACCAGCCGGAAGACCAGTTCGGTGCCGCAGCGCCAGCAGACGGGGTAGCGGTGGGCATAGTCCTCCACCCGGTAGAGGAGGCCCTTTTCCCGGAGGTTTTCCAGAATCTTCGGCGCGCTTTCGGCGACCGGCGTCCCGCTGAGGAAGCCGAAGCCGCCGACAAAGACGCCCTCCTCGTCCAGCGGAGCGATGGCCGGAAGGCCGTACGTTCGACCCAGGGCAAAGTCTTCCGCTCCGCAACCGGGGGCGATGTGGACAATGCCCGTGCCTTCCGTTTCTCCCACCTCCTCCCAAAGGATAACCCGGTGGGCCTGGGGGGCGCCGGAGGACTTCTGGGCCGGCAGTTCGTCGAAGGGGCCCGCGTATTCCCATCCCTCCAGAGCGGTTCCCTTCATCTCTTCCAGCACCTGGTAGGGGCCCTGGAGCATGGAGAGGGTGCCTTTGGAGAGGTAGAAGGTTTCGCCGTTCTGGCGGACCCGGACGTAGGTCAGGTCCGGCCCCACGGCTGCGGCGACGTTGCTCGTGAGCGTCCAGGGTGTCGTGGTCCAGACCAGGAGGCTTTCTCCGGGCCGGCCGCGCAGAGGGAAGCGCAAAGTGACGCCGGGGTGGACCCGCTCCTGGTATCCTTCGGTGACGATCTCGTGCTGGCTGATGCCGGTGGCACAGCGCGGACACCAGGGCATGACGTCGGTGCCCTTGTAGAGCCAGCCCCGTTCCCAGCAGCGCTTGAGAAAGGTCCAGATCATATAGTTGTTCTCGTTGGAGAAGGTAAAATAGGAGCCGCCCAGTTCGGGCAGGCCCAACCGGGCCACGATCTGCTCCACGGTATCGGTTACCGGGCCGGCCGGCCCCTGGACGGTGATGACCTCCTCCGGATTTTCCAGGAGGCGGCGACCCAGGTCGCGCAAGAACTCGGGGTCGTTCCAGTCCATCCAGTAGCCCAGGCGGATGGATTGCTCGGTCTGGACGGCGGCATAGCGGAGCACCCGTTCCTTGCATTTGCGGACGAAGCGGGCGATGCCATAGTTCTCGATGTCTCGTTTGGAGCGAAAGCCCAGTTCCTTCTCCACCTCCACTTCCACCCAGAGGCCCTGGCAGTCAAAGCCGTTCTGGTAACGGGTCTGGTAGCCTTTCATGGCCCAGAAGCGGTGGTAGAGGTCCTTGTAGGTCCGGCCCCATCCGTGGTGGACGCCCATCGGGTTATTGGCCGTGATGGGACCGTCAATGAAGGACCAGCGCGGAGCGCCGGCACGGAGGGCCTGCAACTTCTGGAAGATGCGGTTTTCCTTCCAGAAGGCCAGTATCTGGTGCTCCTGGGCCACGAAGTCTACATTGGCCGTAACCGGTTGGAACATCGGGACCTCCTCTCTATGGGACTCCGGGCCGGCCCGCAAAGAAAAACCCGTCCCCGAAGGGACGGGAGCGGAGCCTCCCGCGGTACCACCCCTCTTGCCCCGGTGTGGGGCCACTCGGCCGGCGACCCACGATCGCCGCGTCCGGATAACGGGGGACGAACCCGGCTGAGTCTACTGGGCCGATGGCAGACGGCCGTTCGGTCAGCGGCTCCGGAGGGATTTTCGGTGCGACCTCCGCACCCGCCTCTCACCGATCGCGGGCTCTCTGGGCGGCGTCCTGCACCTACTCGTCTCCATCGTCGCCTTTGTCCCTATTATGCCACAGAAAGGGCAACCTGTCAAGCCGGGGCAAACCGAATTTAGGGTCCGGGCATTGCCCTGGCCCTACCCTATTCCCAAAAAATCGGGGACACACCCGCCGAGGAAAACAGGGCTTAGTCCGTCGCTGCGTTTTTTGACCGCTTGACATATCTTTCTCCTCTGTGGTATCATTTTTCCGGGATCGGTTCTGTAAATCCTCAGGAGGCGGCGATGGGCGAACTGGTGGGGCGCTTGCTGGCCGGCCGCTACCACGGGGTCGAGCCGCCGGGCGAAGGGGGCATGGCCGTGGTCTACAGGGCCTATGACACCCGGCAGGAAGCCGAGGTCGAGGCGACGCCGGTGAAAGCGGCGGCCGCGCAGGATGCCGGGACGCCGGCGGAAGGGGAAACGGTGTGGCCGGCCGGGGTTCCGGAAGAAGAGGCCACGGTCCTGCAGCCCCCGACGGGAGAAGCCCCGGCGCCGGAGAGAGTGGGGCCGGCGATGGGGGGAGGGCCACCACCGGCACGGCCGGCGCGGCGATGGTGGCCCTGGGTGGCAGCCGGGCTGGGCGGGCTGCTGCTCCTGGCCGTGCTGGCGGTGCTGGTGGGGACGGGGGTACTGGGGCGGCCGGGGCCGACGCCGACGCCCGTGGCGATGGTGTCGCCGACGGCCAGGCCGGTGACACCGACCCGGACGCCGATGCCGACACCACCAGGTTATGCCTTGCTGCGCATTCTGGAGGTGTACGCAGGTGAGGTGTTTAGCGTGGCCTTTTCGCCGGACGGGGCGCTTCTGGCCTTGGGGTTGGGAGACGGGACGGTGCAGTTGCGGCGGGTTTCGGATGGCGCGCCCCTGCGCACCCTGGAGGGGCACACGGATTGGGTGAGTAGCGTGGCCTTTTCTCCGGGAGGGTCGATTCTGGCCTCGGGGTCGTTGGATGGGACGGCGCGTCTGTGGCGGGCTTCGGACGGCGCGTTTCTGCGT
>DAOUAK010000150.1:0-11684 GCA_034433695.1 Chloroflexia bacterium | reverse complement strand
GCGGCGGGTCCATTTTCCCTGTCCCATAGGTGGGTTCCCCTGCTTTCCCCGGCGGCAGGCCGCGGCCCTCCAGAATTATAGCCGATGGGCGGCCCGGACCGCCTCCAGCGTCCGCTCCAGGATCGGGTCGTCGGCCGGCCGCTCATGGGGAGCCGGCCCCAGGGGGTCGCGTACCTCCTCCGGTTCCAGGCCCTGCCAGACCCGAAAGGTAGCCAGAACGCCGTAGGCCAGGGCCTCGGGGTGATAACCGCCCTCCAGTGTGAGCACCAGCCGGCCGGGGCAGCATTCTCCGGCGATCTCCCGGACCGCTGCCGCCAGATACGCAAAGCCGCGCACCGAGAGGCTCATGCTGGCCAGAGGATCGGCCCAGTGGGAGTCGTAGCCGGCCGAAACAAGCACCAGTTGCGGGCGGAAACGGCGCGCCAGAGGGAGAAAGATTTCCTCAAAGACGCGCCGGTAGCCAGCATCCCCCACCCCCGGAGGCAGGGGGACGTTGACCATGCAGCCCGTTCCCCGTCCGCTCCCCACCTCCTGGGCCGTCCCGGTGCCGGGATAGTAGGGAAACTGGTGGGTGGAGCCATACATCACCCGGCCGTCCTGGTAGAAAGCCTCCTGGGTGCCGTTACCGTGGTGGGCATCCCAGTCCACAATCAACACACGTTCCAGCCCTTTTTCCTCCAGGGCATAGAGGGCGGCCAGGGCGACATTGTTAAAGAGGCAGAAACCCATTCCCCGGCCCGGACGGGCGTGGTGGCCGGGCGGACGCACCAAGGCCATCGCCGCTTCCCGTCGGCCTTCCAGGGCCGCCCGGGTAGCTTCAACGGCTCCGCCGGCAGCCAGCAGGGCCACCCGGTAAGAAGCCGGGGTGATATAGGTATCCGAGTCCAACCAGCCGCCACCCTGCTCAGAAACCCGGCGTACCTGCTCGATGTAGGCGAGAGGGTGCAGTCGCTGCAATCGTTCGGGGGAAATCGGTTGCGGTTCGAGCAACTCGGCTTCCTCCCAGGCCCCGTCCTCCCGCAACACCTCCACGATGGCCTGAAGCCGGCCGGCGTTCTCCGGATGGGAAGGCTCATTGTGCTCCAGGTAGTGCGGCGAGTAAACCAGGGCAACGGCCATGCTTGCCTCCCGTTGATCTTATCTATCGCGTTCTCCCCGAATCAGGGCAATGAACTCCTCCCGGGTGGCCAGACGGGTGCGGAAAATGCCCCGGTTGGCCGAGGTGACCACAAGCGACCCCGGCTTTTTGACCCCCCGGATGATCATACAGAGGTGAGCGGCCTCCAGCACCACCCCCACCCCGGACGGCTGAAGCGTCTCGTCGATCACGTCGGCGATCTGGGAGGTCAGGCGTTCCTGGAGTTGTGGCCGGCGGGCCAGGGTCTCCACCACGCGGGCAATTTTGCTGATCCCCACCACACGCCCCCGGGGGATGTAGCCGACGTGGGCCACGCCGTAGAAAGGGAGAAAGTGGTGCTCGCACATCGAGTGGAAAGGGATATCGCGCAGGATGACCATCTCGCGGTGGTCCTCCTCAAAGCCGACCTGGAGGAACTCGCGCGGGTCCTGCCCCAGGCCGGCAAAGACCTCCTCGTACATCTCGGCGATGCGTCGGGGGGTTTCCCGCAGCCCTTCGCGCTGGGGGTCCTCCCCGATGGCCTCGATGATGGCCCGAACGGCCTCTTCGATCCTGGCTTTATCTACCACGGTTTTCCTCCTCAACGTCCCGATTATACCCCATCTGCCGCAGCGGTGCAATTGTTAGGCCGGGAAGACGAGCGATAGGACATCTTGGGGAAGGCAACCGACGGGCTTCCACACCGGCCCGGGCCACGCTGGAAGAGGTTCGATCCCGGATGGGCCTTGGAGGACGGCGGCCGGCCTCTGGACCTGACCGGGAGGCTGTGCGGCTAATCTTCCAGGTACAGACGGTGGGAGTAGATATACTCCGCCACGGCATCCGGGGTCTGGTAACGGATGGGCAGTCCTTGCCGGACTCGCCGTCGCAGTTCCGTGGCCGAAATCTCCAGGCGTGGTCCTTCCAGGAAGATGATGCGCTCCCGCAGTCTGGGAAACTGCAGGAAGAGTTCGCGCGGGTCAAAGTCGCAGCCGGGCCGTTGAAAGACCACGAAGCGGCAGAGGGTCATCAGGCGCTCGGGCTCCTTCCAGCGGGGAAGTTCGGCGATGGCATCGCTTCCCAGGATAAAGAAGAACTCGCTGCCTCGGGGATAGCGTTTGTGGAGCAGGTCCAGGGTGTCCACGGTGTAGGACGGGCCGGGACGCTCGAACTCGATGCGGGAAAGTTGGAATCCGGGATTGTTCAGGATGGCCCGTTCCACCATGGCGGCGCGGTCTTCGGGAGAGGAAAGGCGCTCCTGCTGGCGTAACGGCTGGATCCGGGCCGGCACCAGGAGAACAACGTCCAGAGGTAGCCGCACCCGGGCCTCTTCGGCAATGGCCAGATGGCCAAAGTGCACAGGGTCGAAGGTGCCTCCCAGGATGCCGATGCGCGGGGACAAGGGAAACTCCTCCTAGCGCGGACCTTTCGGATACTTTCCCAGCCAGGCCCGCCAGCGCACCCGCCAGAGGTCACGGAACATCCGCCAGGGGTCGCGCAGCAGGCGAAGGCGGCTATGCCGACCGTAAGTCCAGCGGACCGGCACCTCGACGATGCGATAGCCCAGGCGTCGGGCCAGATAGAGCAGTTCCACGTCGAATCCCCACCCTTCCATCCCCTGCCGGGAAAAGAGCGGGATAACGGCCTCCTGGCGAAAGCCCTTGAAACCGCACTGGGTATCGCGGATGCCCGGCAGGAGAAGGAGGCGGACCAGAAAGTTGTAGATACGACCCATCAAGTGGCGGTAGGCCGGCTCGCCGATGCGCCGAGCGCCGGGAGCCTCGCGGGAGGCGATGGCGACTTCGGCCTCCTGGAGGGCCGGGAGGAAATGGAACAGGTCTTCGATCGGCACAGAGAGGTCGGCGTCGCAGAGGAAGCGATAGATGCCCTGGGCGGCAAGCATCCCGGCCCGCAGGGCGCTCCCCTTGCCCCGGTGGGGGAGACGAAGGAGGCGCAGGGCCGGCTCCTCACGGGCCATCTCCGCCACAATTTCGGCCGTGCGGTCGGCGCTACCGTCGTCCACGACGATGACCTCCCAGAGGAAGGGCTGGCCCTGGAGAAAGCGAAGGATACGCGGGAGGGTTTGGGGCAGGCGCCGCTCCTCGTTATAGGCGGGGATCACGATAGAAATTTTGGGGACGGCCGGCCTGTCCTCGCCTTTCGTCCCGGATGAAACGCCTACCGTGCGGGTTTCTTCGCTCATCGGTGTCGGTTTGTCGTCGAAAGTTCGAGACCGTCCAGCATAGTATAACCGGTTGGATAACGGGTGTCAACTTGAAGGAAGGCCGGCCCTGTGTTACAATAAGGGAAATGGTCGCCGTGGAAAAGGGGCAGGCTATGGGATTTCCGGAAACGGTTGGGCCACATGGGCTGGATTTTGTCAGCCACAGTGCGACCCAGACGTACCGTTTGGGGGTACGCCTGGGACGGTTGCTTCAATCGGGTGACATGCTCCTGTGCATCGGCGAATTCGGAGCGGGGAAGACGACCCTCATTCAGGGTCTGGCGGCAGGACTGGGGGTGAACGGGCCGGTCACCAGCCCGAGTTTTACCCTGATCTGGGAATACCAGACCGGCCCGGAGCGAGGCGGGGTGCCGTTTTACCATATTGACCTCTACCGGATACGCAGTGCGGAGGAAGCCCTGGCCCTGGGCCTGGAGGATTATTTCTACGGCGGAGGAATCTGCGCCGTAGAATGGGCCGATCGGGTGCCGGAAATCTTTCCGGAGGAGCACCTCTGGATTCACTTGAGTCTCCTCAGCGAGACCAAGCGGGTGGTCCGGATGGAGCCGGCCGGCCGGCGCTATATCGCCCTCCTGGAGGAATTCAAGCACAGCGCCTTTGGCTGATTTTCGAAAGCCCGGACGGGGGGATTCAGGCATCCTTCCGGCCCGGTGTATCGAACGGCGGGAAAGCGATGATCCTGGCTCTGGATACTTCTACGGCCAACGCCGGCGTAGCCCTGTATGGGGAAGACGGACTGCTGGGCGAGGTGACCTGGCGGGTCGGCGAGGCAGCCACTGCGCAGGTCCTGCCGGTGGTGGAGCAACTGTTGCGCTGGCTCAACAAAAAGCCGGAGGACCTGGGCGGCATTGCCGTAGCGCTGGGGCCGGGTTCGTTCAACGGGCTACGGGTGGGGCTGAGCCTGGGGAAAGGGCTGGCCTGGGCCCTGGGCCGGCCTATCATCGGCCTGCCTACGCCGGAAATCGTGGCCTATCCCTTCTCCTCCCTGGTGCTGCCGGTCTGCGTGCTCCTCCAGGCCGGCCGCGGCCGGGTCATCAGCGCCCTTTTCCAGACCCGTTACGGCCGCTGGCAGCGTATCGGGGATCTGGCCAATACCACGCTGGAAGAAGTTTGCCGGCAGACAGAACGCACCACCGTCTTCTGCGGGGAGATCGACACGGAAATGGCCGCCTACATCCAGGAACATCTGGGGCAACGCGCCCTGGTCGCCACGCCGGCCATTTCTGCCCGTCGGGCCGGCTATCTGGCCGAGATGGCCTGGAAGCGGCTTCAGGAAGCCCCCCTAGGAGATGATCCGGTTTCCCTTCAGCCGATCTACCTCTCCCGCCCTCGTCTCGGGGCACCGACTTCACCTTCGGAGGAAAAGGCGTGAGCGCCCTGGCCCGGTTTGAGGAATTTGTCGAAGACCTCCTGGAAGGCTCTCTTTCGCAACTTTTGCGTAGCCCGGTACAGCCGGCCGAGATCGCCAAACGGCTGGAGCGGGCCATGGAACTGGGCCAGCGCGCCGGTGCAGGCAAGGTTCTGGTGCCCACCCGCTACACCGTCTTTCTCCACCCCGACGACTATGCCGCCTTCTCCCCGGCCCGGAGCGCCCTGGAGCGCGAGATGGCCCGTTTCATCGTGGAGCAGGCCCGCGAGCGGGGCTTTTCCCTCCTCTCTCGCCCCCGCGTTTCGCTGGAAGCGCAGCCGGGCATCCGGCGTCACAAGGTGCTCGTCCAGGCCGAGTTCGCCGATAGTGGCGAGGAGGAGACGGCCGAACTCGACCTCACCCCTCTCCAGGCCCGGGAGAAGTTGCCCCAGGCCCGCCTCCTCTACCGCGACGCGGCCGGCCGCCCCTGCGAGGTCCTGCTGAACCGGCCCGAGGTTACCCTGGGCCGAGCCCGGGATAACGATGTCATTCTGGACGACCCCCGCGTCTCCCGCCACCACGCCCGCATCGTCCTGCGTTACGGCCAGTTCGTCGTCCAGGACCTGGGAAGTACCTACGGCACCCAGGTCAACGGGGAACCCGTCCGGGATTGTCTTCTCCGCCCCGGCGATTGCCTCTCTCTGGGCGGGGTAGAACTCTATTACCAGGAGTACTGAGATGCCTTCCTCCTGGCCCCTGGAGATGCAGTTGCTCCTCCTGCGCGGCAGCGTTTTCCTGGTACTTTACCTTTTTGTGGCCCTCGTCCTTCTGGTCATCGCCGGCGACCTGCGGCGTGCCTCTCGAGCCCCCCGCCCGGTCCGCCGTTCCGCCCTAGGGCAACTGGTCCTGGTCGAACCCGGTCCGACCGGCCTGGAGGCCGGAAGGACTTTTCCCCTGGCCGCGGTCTCTTCGATCGGCCGCTCTCTGCGCAACACCGTCTCCCTGGATGACGAGTTTCTTTCGGCGGAACATGCCCTCCTCTCCTGGCGGGAGGGCACCTGGTGGATCGAAGACCTGGGCAGCAAGAACGGCACCCTGGTGAACGGTGTGCGGATCTCGCGACCGGTGCCGATAGCCCCTGGAGACGTGATCGAGGTCGGCCGGGTGGCCTTGCGGCTGGAGGTTTAGGCCGTTCTCCGGGACAACCTCTGCTTGACATCGGCAGGGGTTGCGGGTATACTGCCCGCACGATAGAAAGATTTGAGGGTAACGCATGGCAGAAGAATTGGGTAGCATTCGCGTCTCCCCGCAGGTGGTGGCGGCGATCATCGCCCTCTCGGCCTCCGGTGTGCCAGGAGTGGCCTGCCTGAACGCCCACGGCCGACAGCAACGACCTCTGCGCTCTCCTGAGGAACTCGGCCAAGCCGTCCGCCTGAACGTTCAGGGCGGAGCCGTCCAGGCGGACATCTATCTGACGGTCGAACGGGGCGTCAATATGACCCAGGTGGGCCTGGCCGTCCAGCAAGAGGTCAGCGAGGCCATCCAGCGGATGCTGGGCCTGGATGTGCGGGCGATCAACGTTTACATCGTGGATATGGTGAGGTAGATCTTTGGCCGGTGTACGGCATCGGGTTCGCATCGTCGTCCTGCAGACGTTATTCGAAGCCGACCTTGCCGGACACGATCCTCGGGAGGTCTTGCAACGCCATCTTGCGGAGCGCAAATTTCCTGCTCCGGCCGAGGAATTCGGCCGGCAACTGCTGGAAAAAGTTCTCCAGCACGCCGCCGAAATCGACCGATGGATCGTCCAGGCGGCTCCCAACTGGCCGCTGGAACAGATGGCACGGATTGATGTCAACATTCTGCGCATGGCCATTGCCGAACTGCTCTTTTCCGGAGATACGCGCGTTCCGGTCAGAGCGGCTATCAATGAGGCGGTAGAACTGGCGAAACGCTTCGGCAGCGCCAGTTCGCGGCGTTTTGTCAACGGTGTCCTGGGCACGGTGGTCAAAGGCGCCTCACGACCCAGCCATCCAAAATCTGGACAGAAAAAGTAAGGAGGAAAGCCATGCTGACGGAAGAACAGTTGCTACGTCTGCGGAAGATTGTGGCGGACCGCCTGGGTGTGGACGAAGTCCAGATCGTTCCGGAGGCTTCCTTCGTGGAGGACCTGAACGCGGACTCCCTGGACCTGGTCGAACTGATCATGTCGCTGGAGGAAGAATTCGGCATCCAGATTCCGGATGAAGATGCGGAAAAGATTCGCACCGTAGGGGATGCAATTGCCTATCTGGAGGATCGGCTGGAAGGCTAGGTCCTTCCTGGCGAGGAAGGGAGTGGTTTTGCCTGACCCCAGGGGAGGTGCCGGCCACTCATCGCAGGTCGGCGCCGGATAGGCGGGGTTGGTCTTTTGTCTCGATGCCTGGCAGGTAAGCCAGGAGGGAGACGACAGGGCAAAAGGATGCCGCTGGAACTGTTGCACGTTGGCTTTGGGAATATGGTGGTAGCCCGGCGGGTCATGGCCATCCTGGTGCCGGATTCTCTGCCGATGCGTCGCCTGGTTCGAGAAGCCCGTGAGCAGGGCAAGTTGCTGGATGCCAGCCGGGGCCGCAAGGTTCGGGCGATTCTGGTGCTGGACGATGGGGTTATCGTTACCTCGGCCCTGCACCCCGGTACGATTGCCCGCCGTCTGGAGGGGAAAGGGACGGATGAAGGTGCCTGAGCACCCCGAGGAACTGGACGAGGAAATCTCCCGGCTCATCGGCCGGCCGCCGCCCCTTCTGGTGGTGCTCTCCGGGCCTTCCGGGGTGGGAAAAGATGCGGTGATGACGCGGATGAAGGAGCGGGGCATCCCCATGCACTATACCGTGACGGCGACCACCCGGCCGCGCCGGCCGACGGAAGTGCACGGCCGAGACTATTTTTTCCTCTCCACTGAAGAGTTCCAGCGCCTGATCGCCCAGGGGGAACTTCTGGAGTGGGCGCTCGTCTACGGCGATTACAAGGGCATCCCCAAACAGCAGGTCCGGGAGGCGCTGGCGCGGAATGAGGACGTCATGATGCGCATTGATGTCCAGGGGGCGAGGACGATTCGCCGGCTGGCCCCGGAGGCGTTGCTCATCTTCCTGGCCCCGCCCAGCATGGATGAACTGGCCCGCCGGCTACGACAGAGGAGGACCGAGGGCGAGGACGAACTGGAGCGCCGGCTGGAGGCGGCCCGCAAAGAGATGGAGGCACTTTCCATTTTCGACTACCTCGTGGTGAACTATGAGGGCCGGCTGGATGAAACGGTGGACCGGATTCTGGCCATCCTCCGGGCAGAGAAAATGCGCGTCCGGCCCCGTCGGGTAACGCTTTGACGCGCTTGACAGCTGGGAAAACTTCGGGTAGACTAAAATCGCAGCGAAACGATGAATGCCGGGTGGTGTAGCGGTAGCACGGGGGACTTTGGATCCTTTAGCCGAGGTTCGAATCCTCGCCCGGCAGCAGGGGTAACTCGGCCGGCGGCATAAGGGGTGTCCCGGAACGCCGGCCGGCATCTTTTTGTTGGGGTCTCTGCCCCGATGCCCTCGTCGGGGAGGCTTGCATCCCCAGGGGAGAAACTTTAGTATAATTGGAACCGAACTGTTATCCATTTCGCAAATCCGCACCGGGTGCTCACGGTCAGATTGCCGGGAAGTCACCCGGATATTGATTGCCGAGGATCTGTTCGGTGGTTTCCGATCTGGCGATCGAGACGTGCAACCTGGGGCGCATCTATACCATCCGTGGTAACCGCCGGGAGCGGCGCATCCGCAAGGAGATTGTCGCCCTGCGGGACGTTACCTTGCAGATTCCCCGCGGCGAACTCTTCGGCCTGCTGGGCCCCAACGGCGCCGGCAAGACGACGCTCATCAAGATTCTGACGACCCTCCTGGCCCCCACCTCCGGCTGGGCACGGGTGGCCGGGTTCGATGTGGTGCGGGAGCCCCAGCACATCCGCCCCCGCATCAACATGGTCTCCGGCGGCGAGACCTCCGGTTACGGCCTGCTCACCGTGCGGGAAAACCTCTGGATGTTTGCCCAGTTCTACGGCCTCCCTTCCCGCGAGGCTAACCGACGCATCGAGGAACTCCTTCGGCGCATCGGCCTGGAGGATCGCATCCATACCAAATCCTCCGATCTTTCCACCGGCCTGCGCCAGAAAATGAACATCGTCCGCGGCTTTCTCACCGATCCGGAAATCATCTTTCTGGACGAACCGACGCTGGGCCTGGATGTCAATGCGGCGCGAGACGTCCGGCGCTTTATCCGGGAATGGATGGAAGCCCATCCCGGCCGCACCGTCCTCCTAACCACACACTACATGGTGGAAGCCGACGAACTCTGCGACCGGGTGGCCATCATCAGCCAGGGGCGAGTCCTGGCCTGCGATTCTCCCGATGCCCTGAAGCGTCGTCTCCGGCGGGATGCCCTGTTCGAGATAGAAATCACCGCTTCTAACGGCCTCAACGCCTCTGCTCTGGAGACCCTGCCCGGTGTTCGCCGGGCCATGCTCACCGAGGTGGAAAGTGGCGCGCGCCTCGACCTGGTCCTGGCAACGGAATCGGCCCTGGCGGATGTTATCTCTGTGCTGACCGAACGCTCCGTCCGGATCCGCCACCTGAGCAAGCGGGAGCCGACGCTGGAAGACGTTTTTGTAGAACTGGTGGGGAAGCCGCTGGCGGAGGAGGAGACGGAGAGGCCGGATGAAGGGTAAACTCTCCTCCTGGACGGCCCCGGTAACCAAAGTGGGCGGATGGCGCTTGTTCCTGAAAACCGTGATCGCCCGGGCCTATCCCCGGGTTATCGGCCAGCAGCGGGAACGTTCGTGGATTTTCTTCGACGTCTTCCTGTCCATCCTATCCGTTTCCGCCTATGTCTTCGTCTACCGGGCGATCGGGGCGCCGGAGGAATATGTGGGCTTTGTCATCGTCGGCGGGGCAATGACGGCCTTCTGGCTAAACGTCCTCTGGAGCATGTCCAGCCAACTTTATTGGGAGAAGGAATCGGGCAACCTGGCCCTTTACATTATGGCCCCGAATTCGATGATGGCCATCCTCCTGGGGATGGCACTGGGTGGGATGGTGGCGACGACGCTGCGGGCAGGGGTTATCCTTGTCATCGGCAGTCTGCTCTTTGGGGTTCACTACGCCGTCGGAAGTGTCCCGGCCCTGGTTGCCGTCTTTCTCCTCACCCTCGCCGCCCTCTACGGGCTGGGGATGATGAACGCCTCCCTCTTCTTGCTATGGGGACGGGAAGCCTGGCATCTGGCAAGCCTGGCCCAGGAGCCGGTCTATCTCCTCTCCGGCTTTTACTTCCCAGTCAAAAATCTGGGCTTCTGGACCGCCGTGGTCGCCTCGATCATCCCGCTGACCCTCGGTCTGGATGCCATGCGGCAACTCCTCTTTCCTTCGGGTGCCGTGCTGGGCTTCTTGACCGTCTCTGTGGAGGTGGCCATCCTGGCCGGCCTGTGCGCGTTATTCCTGGTGGCCTCCCACTACCTCCTCAAGTTCATGGAGCGCAAGGCAATCCGCGAGGGACGCTTTCTGGAGAGCCGGAGATGAGGGAACGCTGGTCCGCCGTCTGGCGCTCGTTCTGGGTCGCCACCTGGCTGGGATGGCAGATCGAGTCGAACTGGACCGACCCCTTTCTCTTTGCCGTCTACTCCATGATCAAGCCGATCGCATCGGCCGCCATCTTGGTGGTGATGTACGGGATCATCACGCAGGGTGCGTTTGAAAATCCGGTCTTTTCCTATATCTACCTGGGCAATGCCTTTTACATCTACGTCGGTGCGGTGATGACCGGAATCTCCTGGGCCGTGATCGATGACCGGGAGCACTACCGAACGCTCAAGTACATGTACATCGCCCCCATCCACATTCCCGCCTACTGGATGGGGCGAGGAGTAGCCCGCTTTCTGACCGGCTCCTTTGCCGTTTTCATCACCCTGGTCGCCGGGGTCCTTTTCCTCCATGTGCCGTTCCGCCTGGCCGAGGTGGATTGGGGACTGTTTCTGGTCTCGCTGGGGCTGGGGATCGTGGTGCTGTCTCTGATGGGGCTGGTTCTGGCCAGCCTCAGCCTGATGATCGCCCATCACTTTTTTCTCATCGGCGAAGCGGTGGCCGGCGCGCTTTACCTGTTCAGCGGGGCGATCTTTCCTCTGGAAGTGCTTCCGGTTTGGATTCGTCCCCTGGGATTTACCTTGCCCATCACCTACTGGCTGGAATTGCTCCGCCGCTCCTTTCTGGGCCAGGCGGCCCGGGCTTTTCCTACCCTGGCCGCTCTCTCCGACGGTCAGTTGCTGGGAATCCTGACCGGTCTTGGCTGCCTCTTCGGCCTGCTGGCCGCGCTCACCTTCTACCGGTGCAACCGGCAGGCCCGGGAGCGGGGACTGATCGACCGGACCACGGAGTACTGAGGTTTCCGCCCTCCCATCTCGAGGAGAAGGGCGTGGAGGTGACCGGTGCAGGTCTTGCCGGGCAGTTCCTGCAGACAGGCCAGGATGGCATCCAGATGGGCCGTGGCAAGGGAGACGGATGGCATACTTTCGAATCCGGCAGGAAAGTTGACCTGGAGGGAGAGTTATGGTAGAATGTAACCAAAATCTGGAATGGAGGGAGTGATGGAGGCTACGATGATCGAAGGAAAACCGTTGTACGGCATGACCGAGGAACTCTATCGGGCCGTGGTCGCCCTGGTGGACGACCGGGTGCGGGAAATCCGGGTACTGCGCTCGGATTTCGACCGCCTGGAAGCCGCAGTCCAGGCGCTGGCCGAGGCGCAGGGGCGGACCGAGGAACGGGTGAACGAACTGGCCGAGGCGCAGAAGCGGACCGAGGAACGCCTGGAGCGTCTGGAGGCCACCGTTCAGGCGCTGGCCGAGGCGCAGAGGCGGACCGAAGAGCGGGTAAACGAACTGGCCGAGGCGCAGAGGCGGACCGAGGAACGGG
>DAOUAK010000149.1:0-8617 GCA_034433695.1 Chloroflexia bacterium | reverse complement strand
TGTACCTGCGGGAGCGCTCGCTGCGGCGAGAGGTGGAGGAACGGCTATGGCGGGGGGAGCGGGCGGCGCCGCCGGTGGTCATTGTGAGCAACGGTCGGGGGGTGGAGATGCTGCCCGGAGGCTGGGGGTACGGCCGGGTGCCCCTGGGAGAGCGGGCCGGCCGCGAGTTCACCATCATCGGCGAGGAGGAGCCATGAAAGAAGGGCGAAGGACAGGGAACGAAGACGGAGTGATCTACCTCGGTTGGTTCGATGCAGACCCGCGTAAGCCGGCGGAGGCCAAGATCGAGGAGGCGGTGGAGCACTATATGCGGCGTTTTGGCCGGAAGCCTAACCTCTGTCTGGTGCATCGAGAGGTACGGGCAACGCACCGGTTTGTAGAGGTGCGACCGGTGGATCACGTACACCGGCACCATTTCCTGGTGGGATATGCACCGCAAGAGAGGGCCTCGTAACGCCACGTCCGCTTGAGGGCTTATTTTCGCCTTCCGGCCCACGCGGCCGGCCTGGCCTGCGGAACCGACATGGGGAGGGAGGCCTGTGTCTTCTCCCTATGCCTCTCCGCTTGACGAGTGTGGTATAATGAATTCAGTCCGTCGTCAGTCCTGTGCTTGTGCCGCCAGTGGGGACACGTTGAACCACGCTCGCAGGGTCCAGCGTCAGCGAGAGGGGGAGAAGCCGATGAGAAAAGGTCCGCTGATTCTGTTTCTGCTGGTCAGCCTGCTCCTTCCGACGATGACCCTCTCGACCGCATCGGCCGGCAAGGTCGAGCCGGCCCTCCTGGAACGCCTGGCCGCCGAGGGGCGGGCCGACTTTGTCGTACATTTTGCCGAACGGGCCGACCTCTCCCCGGCCTTTCATATGGACTGGAGGGAACGCGGCCGGTTCGTCTACCAGACCCTCCGGGCGACGGCCCGGCGTGCTCAGGCCCGGGCCATCGCTTACCTGGAGGGGCGAGGACTTATCTATGAGAGTTTCTTCGCCGGCAACGTACTTTACGTCCGCCAGGGAGACCTGGCCGCGGCCGAATTCCTGGCCGCTCTGCCGGAGGTGGCCTCACTCGTTTCTCCCCGCATCTCTTCCATCGAGCCGCTCATCCCTGCCGAACCGACCGCTCCCCAGGGCCTTACCTGGGGCATCGTGGATACAAAGGCCGACCAGTTCTGGAGCACCTTCGGCCTGCAGGGCGAGGGCATCGTCGTGGCCAACATTGATACCGGTGTGGCCTACCTTCACCCCGCCCTGGATCAGGCCTACAAGTGCCGGGACGACCCCGGCAACCCGGCCTGCTGGTACGACCCCGGCAACGTCTGCGGGGGGATTCCCTGCGATAACGTCGGCCACGGCACGGCCACGATGGGCGTGATGGTATCCGACGACGACCCTTCTCTCCCCTACCAGGCCGGGATGGCTCCCGGCGCTCAATGGATCGCCTGCAAGGGCTGTCAGAGCACTTCCTGCTACGAAGTCGATCTGAATGCCTGCGCCGATTGGATTCTGGCTCCGGCCGGCAACCCCGACAATCGGCCCCACGTGGTGGGTAACGCCTGGGGTGGAGCCGGCTGCAACACCTGGTTTCAGGACGAGGTGCAAGCCTGGGTTGCCGCCGGCATCTTCCCGGCTTTTTCTCCCGGAGGGAGTGGTCCTTCCTGCGGTACCATAAGTTCGCCCGCGGACTACCAGGAGGCCTTTGCCGCCGGGGCCTACGACTCCTTGCGTAACATCGCCCCCTTCTCCAGCCGCGGCCCTTCCTGCTTCGGGCACGACCCCTACACCAAGCCGAACCTGTCGGCCCCCGGGGTCAATATCTGCGTGCCCATACCGCCCAGTGACTGGTACTGCTACAGCGGCACCTCCTTCTCCGGCTCTTTCCCACCCGGAGCGGTGGCCCTCCTCTGGTCGTGCGCCCCCGGCCTGGTTGGGGCGGTCTATCCGACCTTTGAGGCCCTCCAGAATACGGCCGATCCTCCGCCCCCCGGAAACTGCGGAGCCCCGCCCGACGGCGAGGGCAACTATACCTACGGCTACGGCTACCTGAACGTCCTGGCGGCCGGCCAGGCCTATTGCACGGCGGCCGCACCGCCGGAAGCCTCTTTCACCTCCAGTAGCCCCGTCTGCTTGGGCGAAACGATGCGCTTCACCGATACCAGCCAGGCCGCCCCACCGGTGACCGAGTGGTTCTGGGCCTTTGGCGACGGCGGCACCTCGAACTTGCAGAACCCCACCCACCTCTACGCCTCCACCGGCGACTTTGTGGTCACCCTCGTGGTCACCAACTCCGAGGGCTCCGACTCGGTCACCGATACCGTAGTCGTTCACCCGCTCCCGGAGGTCTCTTTCGTCCATAGCCCGCCCTCGGGGATGGCCCCCCTCACCGTCCACTTTACCGCCACCCTGCAGGAGGCCATCAGTCCGACCTGGTCCTTCGGTGACGGGGACTACGGGGCTGGGGAAGTTGTTTCCCACACCTATGCCCTGGCCGGCCTCTACACCGCCACCTTGACCGCCACCAGCCCCTACGGTTGCGGGGTAGACACGGCCACGGCCCGGGTGGAGGTGCGCCCCACCCCCTATCTCACGGCCACCTTCCGGGCCGAGCCGGCCGGGGGCTGCGCGCCGCTGGAGGTCGCCTTCACCGACGAAAGCACGGGGGACCCACCTATCGTCTCCTGGTGGTGGGATTTTGGGGACGGGGTGACCTCGACGGTGCAACACCCGACCCACACCTACGGCGCGGCCGGCACCTACGAGGTTATGCTGACGGTGAGCAATATCTCTTTCACCGCCTCTGCGACCGGCACGGTCGTCGTCCACCCGCTCCCGGAGGTCTCCTTCGTCCATAGCCCGCCCTCGGGGATGGCCCCCCTCACCGTCCACTTTACCGCCACCCTGCAGGAGGCCATCAGTCCGACCTGGTCCTTCGGCGACGGGGACTACGGGGCTGGGGAAGTTGTTTCCCACACCTATGCCCTGGTCGGCCTCTACACCGCCACCTTGACCGCCACCAGCCCCTACGGTTGCGGGGTAGACACGGCCGCGGCCCGGGTGGAGGTATATCCGCCGGTGCGCACCTACACCGTCTACCTGCCGCTGGTACTGCGGGGCCACTGACCTCCTTTCCCGGCGGAAAAGAAGGGTGAGAGCGGCGCACACGGGTGAGAACCTTGCAGGAGGAACGAATGGGAGATCCCAAACGCGCTCTGGTCCTTTCCGGTGGCGGGGGACGAGGCGCATACGCCTGTGGGGTTTACAGGTATCTGGAGGAGGCCGGCTTTGTTCCGGACATCCTAGTGGGCACTTCCATCGGCGCCCTCAACGTCGCCGCCATTGCCTCCGGGAAAAGTGCCTCCGAACTGGAGCGCCTCTGGCTGGAAACCCGAACCCGCGACATCCAGCGCTTCTGGCGCCCTCCCCCCTGGCGCTCCATCTACGACACCTCCCCCTGGCGCAAAACCATCTGCCGCTTCGTAGACTTTGAACGGCTGAACCGGAGCCGCCAGCATGTCTTCATCTGCGCCACCGCCGTGGAAGACGGCGACCTGCACATCTTCGACAACCGGAAGGATATGCTGACGCCTGACCACATCCTGGCCAGTTGCTCGATCCCGGTGGTCTATCCCTGGACGCGCATCGGAGATGTCCACTACTGGGACGGGGCGGTGATGGTCAATACGCCGCTGGGGGTAGCGGCCAACGCCGGCGCGGAAGAGGTCGTGGTAGTCCTCCTTTCCTCGGTGGGAGTGCGGCGTCAGGCGCTGCCTCGCCGGCCCTGGGAGGCCCTGGCCACCGTGCTCGACCTGGCCCTCTCCGCCACCTTCGAGTTCGACCTCAAGCAACTGGAGCGCATCAACCGGCTGGTGGAGGAAGGGCTGGATCGAAGCCACCGGGTGATCCGCGCCCACGTCGTCGTCCCCAGTCGGGATACCAGTGTGCTGCGCATCATCCGCTATGACCCGAAGGTCAGCAGGGAACTGATCGAACTCGGCTATGCGGATGCAAAGGAAGCACTGGAGGGCAAGATTGCGGCCGCCTAGAGAGCCGCTCAGGCCGAGTATCCCCAGGCCAGTTGCCGTTCCATCAGTTCGGCGATGGCCCGGGCCAATTTCTCGGCGTCGTGGCGGATGACCACCATGCTGCGCTTCTCCACCCGTCCGTCCACGACCACCGGAATATCGTCGCGGATCTCGGCCACCAGGTCGCGCTGCAGGAGGATGGCCCCCTCGACCAGGAGGGTCTCGGCGTTTCCCTCGATGGAAAGGCTGGAGGAGGGCCGGTCCACCGCCGGGTTATAGACGATCGGCTCGGCGTTCAACTGGCGATAGCGCGAGAGGACGCGCTCGGAGATCGGGCCGGAGTTGACCAGGACAAAGTCGGGGGTGAGGCCGGTGTGCTCGTGCAGGGCACGCAGGTGATCGGAGAGGGAGTAGCCCTCGGTCTGACCGGGTTCGGTCATGATGTTGCAGAGGAAGAGTTTGGCCGCCCGGCTGCGGCGGAGGGCTTCCACCAGGGGCGGGGTCAGGCAGGGGAGGATGCCGGTATACAGGCTGGCCGGCCCCAGGATGACCAGTTCGGCCCGCTCCACCGCCTCGACGGCCTCGGGGGAAGGCTCCAGGCCGGCCTGGGACTGCCGGACGAGTTCCTGGAAGCCATCGCCCAGGATGCCGGCCTCCTTGATCTTGCGCCCCAGGAAAACGCGCCGGATAGGGGCACTTTTCTTCTCGGCGCCGACGGCATCGGCACCCACCAGGAAGGTGCCGTCCTCCAGTTCGGCATAGAGGGATACATCCTCCCGGGTGGGGAAAAGTATCCGTCCCCCGGAAAGGCGCAATTCCTCCTCCATTCGGGAAAAGATGCGGCTGCTCTCCAGGCCGGTGGTGATGACACGCACATGCAGGTCGTGTTCCTGGCGGCGTAGGGCCCGCAGGAGGAGCACCGTCCCCGTGCTTCCCCCGATGACCACCACCCGTTTGCCCCGCTCGCTGCGGGCGTGTCGGTAGACCACCTCGGCCAGGCTGCGTTTCTGCTCGGGAGCCAAGGCCAGAAGGAGGGTGCGGCTCAGCCGGTTCAGGGCCAGGAGGATCAATCCTGTTCCCACGGCCAGAAAAAGGAGGCCGCGGACCCAGCGGGGGATAAACTGGAGGGTAACGTAATAGGTCCAGGCCGGGAACTCTTCGGTGCGGTAGAGTTGCACCAGGATGTAGGCTACCCCCAGGGCCAGAAGCAGGATGCCCAGGAAGAGGCAGAGCAACCAGCGCTTGATCTTCATTCCCGGGGTGAACCACTTCCAGAAGTCCATCGTCTCACTCCACCGTCACGCTTTTGGCCAGGTTGCGCGGCTGGTCGATCTCGCAACCCCGTTCGACGCCGCAATAGTAAG
The DNA here is from genome assembly GCA_034433695.1 of Chloroflexia bacterium. Taxonomy (GTDB): domain Bacteria; phylum Chloroflexota; class Chloroflexia; order DTKN01; family DTKN01; genus JASFBA01. The sequence goes on along the minus strand of DAOUAK010000149.1, from coordinate 3,241 downwards.
CCAGGAGTTGCAGGGGAATGACCGCCAGGACCGGGGCCAGGTAATCGCTGGTGCGGGGAATCTCGATGCGCCGGTCGCACAACGCCTCCGGGTCCGGTCGGCCGGCCTGGACGAGGGGAATGACCGGCGCCCGCCGGGCCAGCACTTCCTGGATATTGCTCAGCATCTTCTCGTACAGGTTGCTCTGGGTGGCCAGAGCGATGACCGGCGTCGTTTCCTCCATCAGCGCCAGGGTGCCGTGCTTGAGTTCCCCGGCGGCATAGCCCTGGGAATGGATGTAGGAGATTTCCTTCAGTTTGAGCGAACCCTCGCGGGCGATCGGCTCGTCCAGATGCCGGCCGATGAAGAAACAGGCGCTGGAGGCGCTCACCTGGCGGGCCAGTTCCTGAAGGGGTGCCGTATCCTGAAGCACCTGCTCGGCCTTTTCGGCCAGGCGAGGGAGTTCGTCCAGGATCCCCTCCAGGGGCGGCGTCAGGCGGGGGAGACGGAACTGGGCAAAGTACAGCAGGAGGAGGTGCAGGGCCACCAGTTGCCCGACGAAAGCCTTGGTCGAGGCCACGGCGATCTCCGGGCCGGCCCGGGTATAGAGGGTGGCTTCGGCCAGGCGGGAAAGGGTACTGCCGACGACGTTGGTGATCGCCACGACGGTGGCGCCCTCCGCCTGGGCCTGGCGGGCGCTGGCGATGGTATCGGCCGTCTCCCCGGACTGGCTAATGGCCACCAGGATGTCCCCCGGCTCCACAATGGGGTGACGATAGCGGTATTCGGAGCCGATGTCCACCTCGACCGGCAGACGCAACAGTTCCTCAAAGAGGTACTTGCCCACCAGGGCGGCGTGAAAGGCCGTTCCGCAGGCCACCAGGGTGAGTCGGCGGGCCTGCCGGACCTGCTGGGGAGAAAGAAAGTTTTCCAGCAAAACCCGGCGTCCTTCCACATCCAGCCGGCCGCGAAGCGTATCGCGGATGGTGGCGGGCTGCTCGTAGATCTCCTTGAGCATATAGTGGGGGTAGCCCCCTCGCTCGGCCATCTCGGCCGTCCACTCGATGACCGTGACCTGCCGCTCGTAGGTCCGGCGGGCCGGCCGTTCGCGAAAGGAGGAGATGTGCACGCTCTCCCGCCCGATCTCGGCAATCTCGCCGTCCTCCAGGATATAGACCTTGTTGGTGTGATGCAGGAGGGCCGGGATGTCGGAGGCCAGGAAGTTTTCTCCCCGCCCCAGGCCGATGATGAGCGGCGGCGTATCGAGTTTGGCGGCGACGATCTTGTCCTCATCATCGCGGCTGATCACGGCGATGGCCAGCGCGCCCCGCACCCGCTGCATCGCCTGGCGGACGGCCGCCACCAGGTCGCCCTGATAGTACTCCTCGATCAGGTGGGCCAGCACCTCGGTATCGGTCTGGGAGGTAAAGCGGTGGCCGCGAGATACAAGTTCCTCCCGCAGGACGTAATAGTTCTCGATGATGCCGTTGTGCACCAGGGAGATCTGTCCCCGGCAATCGGTATGGGGGTGGGCGTTCGCGTCGGAGGGTTCGCCGTGGGTGGCCCAGCGGGTATGGCCGATGCCGATGGTCCCCTCGATGTCGTCGTTCCCGATCAGACGCTCCAGGTCGCTCACCTTGCCGGCCGTCTTGCGGATGTAGAAGGCGTTGTCGCAGGTCACGGCCACGCCGGCGGAGTCATAGCCGCGGTAGGTCAGCAGGTTCAGACTATGGAGAAGGATGGGCAGGGCCTTTTGCCGGCCCACATATCCGACGATGCCGCACATCGTTCACTCCGGACGAAAGCCCGGCCTGCCAGCCGCGTAGCGGCAGTATAGCACAGGATGGGGGCGGGCGCAAACAGGCGCCTCAACGGCCGAAAAAACGCCGGGGCGCTACGGGCGGCGCCCCGGCGGGGATGGCTTTGGGTCGTAGGGGTAAGCCTTACCCCTACGGGATCGCGTGCTTCATCACCAGCGGCAGGTAAAGGCCAAAGGTCGGGGGCGGCGGAGCCACGCGGCGGATGCCATACCAGTAGCCGGCGCCGAGGCGATGGCCGCCGACCGCAGCCGCCGGCCCGATGGCGAACTGGCCCAGGGTGCTGTTGACCTGATGGCTGCCGGAGGACATCCACTCTCGTCCCCCGCCGGCCACCACATGCCAGGAGAGGTCATAGTTCGGCGAAGTTTGCGCCCACACCGTTCCGACCAGCAGCAGGCCCAGAATCCCGGTGAGAACGATGGCCCATCTCTTGCCCCGGTTCATGGTTCACCTCCTTTTCCCCCCTGACCCGAGGTCAGGAGGGGAGGACCTCATTGCAGGATGACGAGCACCGGGATCACCCCGGTTCCCTTTTCCAGCGAACCAAGGGCCTTGCCGATGATCGTGCCGGAGGGATAGACCGGGTAGCCCATAATGTAGGTCGGTTTGGCGCGCATGGCGTATCCGGGGCGAGGTGAACTCACCAGCAGGTCGCCGGGCCGGATGGGGCCGTAGGAGGCGTCCACCTTGATGGCCTTGTAAGCCCCCAGGGTGACGACCAGGAGATACTCGCCCTTGCGGACGGTGAGGGTGTCCTTATCCGGGACATGCACGCGGGCCCTGGGTGCCTGCGTGGCGGTGGGATCGCTCTCCAGCGCCTCGTCCACTTCTTCGACCACCTGGCGGACGTCCACCACACCGACCACGCCGGTCGCGTAGGCTTCGGTCGCCTTGCGCACCCGCATCACCGGAATCTCACCCACCACCGGGTCGGCATAGCCGACGACGACCACGACGTCGCCCTGCTCCAGCGGCTCGTCGTCGGCGCTTATGCAGATGTCGGCCACATAGCCGCTCTTGGAGCCGGCGAAGTAGGAGGTGCCGTATACGTAAAGGCCGGGCGCAGTGGTACCCGCTGAGTTGTAAGCCTCGATGCTGTAGTAGGAGGTGGTGTTGTTCCACCCCCGAACACCGACCCCGTAGGTGGCACTGCCCCGTGCGCCGAAGTAGCCTGTACCTCCGGCCAGCCCGATGGTGCCGGCTCCCACGGAGCCGGCCTCACCGAAGACGGACCAGTCGTTAATAGTTACGTAACCCTGGAAAGACCTGCCTCCGGTCGTCAGGTACACGCCGGCTCCGGAGCAGGTCTGGGTAAAGCCGCAGAGGTTGCTCGGGCCGGTGGGGCCGGAGGGGCCGGTGGGGCCGGTGGCCCCGGTGGGGCCGGCCGGGCCCTGCGGACCCTGTGGCCCCTGGGGGCCGGTGGCTCCGGTCGCCCCCGTCGC
>DAOUAK010000148.1:0-14644 GCA_034433695.1 Chloroflexia bacterium | reverse complement strand
ATCTCCTCCGCAACCCGACCTGCCGCTCGCCCGCCGTTGCCGATGCAGATACCGGAGCCGGCCGGCGATGGTTCAGCCGCCCGGGGGAATCTCCCCGGAACTACCGACCTTGCTCCGGCTTCAGGATGTGCACCGGGACCGGACAGGCTTTCCGGAAGCGTTCGGCATCGTCCAGGTCGCCGACGATCGTACCATAGTGCATCGGGATGACCAGGCCCGGTTTCATGGCGGCTGCCGCTTGGACGGCCTCCTCGGCGGTCATCACATAGGTTCCGCTGACCGGGAGGAGGGCGATGTCGGCGCGGAAGGTGCTCATCTCCGGGATAAAGTCGGTATCGCCAGCGTGGTAAATGCGCGTCCCCTCCACGGTGACGATATAGCCCACGTTGTCGGGGCTACGGGGATGGAATCTCTTGTTCACGTTATAGGCCGGGACGACCTCGATGGAGATGCCCTCTACCTCCAGAGTATCTCCGACCCGCACCGTGCGCACCTTCCCGCCCAACTTTCCGGCGCATGGGGACGGGGCCACGACCACGGTTTCCGGCCCGCGGATGCGGGCGACATCCTCGGGCGAGCAGTGGTCGTAGTGGTCGTGGCTGATGAGGATCAGGTCGGCCCGAGGAGATGAGGCAGGGAGTTTCCAGGGGTCAAAGTAGATGACCTTGGGGCCATCAATGCGAAAGGCATCGTGGCCCAGCCAGTGAATCTTTTCCAGCATGACGACACCTCCTCACGCTGAACGGGTCCGAAAATCGGTGTGGAACGGCCTGGAAAGGCCGTCCGGGCAGGCTGGAATTTCCTTATGGTCTCTCGGATATCGTTGTAGATTTCTCGTCGGAAACCTCCGCCGGTACGGATTTCTTCGGCCGACGGCCCCGTCCCCGGCGTAGCCGCCTTGTCCGGGCCGCGGCCTCCTCCCGCAGTCGGGCCGAAAGTTCGGCCACCGGAGCATCCGCAAGGTGCTTTCGCCGGCCGCGACGGGCCAGAAGGTAGGCCATCAGACCACCGACGACGGTAGCCAGGAAAAAGCCCAGGGCGGTAAGCCAGGAGCGTCGCCGGGCCGGCCGCATCCTATCCTCCACGTCGGGTCGCCGGTTTCCCGGCCGGTCCGGGAGCGCCCGGAGCCGGCCGGGCCGCCAAGGCTTCCACCTGCTCCAGAACCTGCTCGATCCACTGCTGCAATTGGGCCGGGGAAAAAGCCCCTTCCACCCCATCCACCAGTTGCCCCTGGTGGAAGAAGAGGAAGGTCGGGATGACCCGGATACGCAGGGCGGCCACCAGGTCCGGCTCCGCATCGCCGTTCAGCCGCCGAACTAGCATCCTCCCGATGTACTGCTGGGCCATCTGCTCCAGGATGGGCAGCAGGCGCTTGCTCACGGCGAAGCGGGGCGACTCCACCATCACCAGCACCGGCAGACGACTCTGCAGGACCTCCTCACGAAAGTCATCGGCGGTCACCTCCGGCACCGTTTCCTGCCGGCGGGCCTCCTCCGCCTGCTTCAGGCGGAGCCGGGCCTGGGCGATCTCCTCCGGCGACATTGTGCCGTCCAGTTCGGCCTGGAGCAGGCGCAGTTCCTCTAGAGAAGGGGCATACTTCAGGGCATAGCGGTCGCAAAAGTTCAGGCATGGCCCCCGACAATCCCCGCAGCGCTCCGGCAGAACCACCACCTGACCCTTTCCTTCGTCATAAAAAAGCGCCTGATGGGGACAGGCCGTAGCCGCAAAGCAGTAGGGCAGGTTGTCACAACGTTCCCGTAAAATCAGTACAGGCATGGTTGTTCCTCCATCGTTGAGTGTGGGACATTTTCGTCGGACCGCCCGGCCGCCGTTTCTCCGGGAAGTCCGGGTTCCTCCGTCTCCAGCAGGAAATCCATCAACATCCGGTTGAACGTCTCCGGGTCGTCCATGAAGGGAAAGTGGCGGCAGTGGGGCATCACCACCACCCGGACGACCGGCAGATTCATCTTCTGGAAGATCTCGGCCTGGTCCGGATTCACGATGTCGTCCTCGGCTCCGTGGATCACCAGGGCCGGCACCCGCAGCCGTCCGAGTTCGGGACGCAGGTCGGTCTGGAGCATCGAACGGACGCTCCGCATAACCGCCTCGGGATCGGCCTTGGCGCTTTCCTCGACCACCTCCTGAAACCAGCGGCGCCAGCCGGAGCGAATGTTCTGCAGGAGGCGTTTCCACAGGCCGGTGACGAGCGGCCGGCGCACAAAAAGCCGGGTGACGAGCTGGTTGGCCGTCAGTTTCAGGAGCGGGGCCAGGGCCGAACCCTCGATGACCGCGCCGACCGTAGCCACCCGTACCACCCGTTCAGGGTGGTCAAGGGCGGTCTTGAGGGAGACCATCCCGCCCATCGAGTGGCCCACCAGGCGGGTTCTGGCGATGCCCATTCCGTCCAGGAAGGCGATCACCTGTTCCACATACTCCTGGATGGTATGGGCCGGAATTTCCTTGTCCGAATCCCCAAACCCCCAGAAGTCGAAGGAATAGGTACGAAAGTGCCGGGCGACCACTTCCATGGTCGGCAACCAGTAACGCCAGGAGCCGGTCCACCCGTGCAGGAAAAGCACCGGTTCCCCCTGCCCAAGCACCTCGTAATGGATGACCTGGCGATCCAGTACCAGCACTCCCACGGCACAGGCTCCTTAATCTCGGCACAGAAGCCGTCGGATTGCCCTTATTGTACTACAACCTCGGCCGTTACGCAAGGAACGCGATTTGACAATCTGATGAACGGTGGTAAAATGGTTCTAGCAGCGTAGGACGGCCCTTATGGCGATAGAGACAACGCCGTAGTGGGGCCTACCTGTTTTGCCCGCAACAGGTAGCGGGCAAATTCCTTTTTAGGGGGCTTTTAACCGAGCGGAGGCGCGTTCTTCTGCCGACGGTTGGTCGCCTCCCCAGGATAAGCCCCCCAACCGGAGCGACCGAGATGGTCACGACAGCCGCTTTCGACCTGAAGAAAACCGTTTCTCAGAACCATCTTCTGGGCCTCTGGCGGATGATGGCCGGCTTTCGCTGGACCTACCTGGGGGCTACCCTCAGCCTGGGCGTGGCGGCGGTGGCCAAGACCGCCACCTTCTGGTTGCTCCGCTACCTGGTGGATGACGTGCTGGGCCAGGGGCGTGGGGGAACCATCCTGCTCTATATCGCGCTCGGCTTCCTGGGCCTGGCCGTCCTCGAGGGCACCTTTACCTTCCTCAGCGGGAAACTTTCCGCCCAGACTGCCGAGGGCATTGCCCGCCGCCTGCGCAACTATCTCTTCGACCACATCCAGCGCCTTTCGTTCAGTTACCACGATCACACCCCCACCGGCGAACTGATCCAGCGCTGCACCTCCGATGTGGACGCCATCCGTCGCTTCTTTGCCGACCAGGCCATCAACGCCGGCCGCATCGTCATCCTCTTTGCCGTCAATATGGCCGCGCTGCTGAGTCTGAACGTACCGCTGGCCCTCCTCTCCATCGCCATCGTCCCGCTCATCATCGGGGTCTCGGTCGTCTTTTTCCGCAAGGTTTCCCGGGTCTATGAGGCCTACCAGGAGCAGGAGGCGGCCCTTTCGACCACTCTGCAGGAAAACCTGACCGGCGTGCGGGTGGTCAAAGCCTTCGCCCGGCAGGACTATGAACGCAAGCGCTTCGATGCCCAGAACTGGGAAAAGTTCCGCCGTGGCCGGAGGCTGCTCTCCATGCACGCCCTCTACTGGCCGATCTCCGATACCCTCTGCGGGTTCCAGATGCTGGCCGGCTTTGCCGTAGGGGCGCTGATGACCATCCACGGGACAATCAGCCTGGGCACCTACCTGGCCTATTCCGGCATGGTGCTCTGGATCATCTGGCCCATGCGCAACCTGGCCCGGTTGATCGTGCAGATGTCCACAGGGCTGGTCTCTTACGGCCGCGTGGCCGAGATCATCCGGGAGGAACGCGAACCGCTGGAGGAGGGACGCTTCCAGCCCGATGGAGACCTGCGCGGAGAAATCGTCTTCCGCAACGTCTGCTTCGAGTACGAGGCCGATGCGCCGGTGTTGAAGGACGTCTCCTTCCACTGCCGGCCCGGCCAGGTCGTGGCCCTCCTGGGCGCTACCGGCTCCGGCAAGACCACGGTGGTCAACCTCCTGCCGCGCTTCTACGAGTATACCGGCGGCAGCATCACTCTGGACGGGGTGGAACTCCGGGACTATCCACGCCGCTACCTCCGCCGCCAGATCGGCATCGTCGAGCAGGAGCCGTTCCTCTTTTCCCGTACCATCCGGGAGAACATGACCTACGGCGTCGGACGGGAGGTCTCCCAGGAGGAGATCGAGGCGGCGGCACGGGCCGCGGCCATCCATGAGGAGATTCTGTCCTTTCCCCAGGGCTACGACACCCTGCTCGGCGAACGGGGAATCACCCTCTCCGGCGGGCAGAAGCAGCGGGTGGCCATCGCCCGCACGCTCCTGAAGGACCCGCGCATCCTCATCCTGGACGATTCGACTTCGGCGGTGGACACCGAGACCGAGGCGCTCATCCGTCAGGCCCTGGAGCGCCTGATGCAGGGCCGCACCACCCTCATTATCGCCCACCGTATCCAGACGGTGATGAACGCCGACCTGATCCTGGTCTTTGACCAGGGGCGCATCGTACAGCGCGGGCGGCATGAGGAACTCTTGCAAGAACCCGGTCCGTACCGACAAATTTACGAACTTCAGACGCGCATCGAGGCCGAACTGGCCGAAGAGGTATCCCGTGTCGGAGTGGTTTGACGAAGAGGAATTCGAAAGCAGGGTCAGCGGAAGGACGATCCTCCGCATCGTAGCCCAGGCGAAGCCGTACTGGCGATGGGTGGTGGGATTCCTGGTGCTGGTTGCCCTGGTCTCGCTGACCGACTCGTACTTCACCTTCCTGCGCAAGCAGATGGTGGACCAGGGAATCGGGCCGCCGCCCGACCTGGGAGCGCTCACCTGGGCGCTGGTGCTCTACGGGCTGACCACCCTCTTTCAGGCGGCGGCCGTCCTGGGCATGATCTATCTGGCCGGCGTGCTGGGAGAACGCATCCAGTACGACCTGCGGAAGAAGATGTTCGACCACCTGCAGGAACTCTCCTTTTCCTACTTCGACCGCAAGCCGGTGGGGTGGATCATGGCCCGGGTGACCTCGGATTCGGGCCGCATCGCCGAACTCATCACCTGGGGGCTGCTCGACACCACCTGGGGGGCGCTGAGCATCGTCACCGCCGCTTACTTCATGTTCATCATCCACTGGAAACTGGCGCTCATCGTGCTGGCGGTGGTGCCGATCCTTCTGGTGGTGGCGGCACAGTTTCGGAAGCGGATTCTGACCGAGTTCCGTCGGGCGCGGCGGATCAACTCCAAGATCACGGCGGCCTACAACGAGAACATCACCGGCGTGCGGGTGGTCAAGGCGCTCTGCCGGGAGGAAGAGAACCTCCGCGAGTTCGACCGGCTGACCGGAGCCATGTACCGTTCCAGTTACCGGGCGGCCTGGCTTTCGGCCCTCTTCCTGCCGGCCGTACAGATGGTCAGCGCCGTGGCCATCGCCGCTGTGGTCTGGTATGGAGGAAGCCAGTACCACCTGGCCGGCCTGACCATCGGCGGTATCCAGGCCTTTATTTCTTATGTAACCTTTATGCTCTGGCCGGTGCAGGACCTGGCCCGCGTCTATGCCGAGATGCAACACGCCGTGGCTTCGGCCGAACGGGTCTTTTCCCTGCTGGATGCCGAGCCGGAGGTACGCGACCGGCCCGGAGCGGTAGACCCGGGGACGCTTCGGGGCGACATCGAGTTCGACCATGTGGACTTTACCTATGAAGAGGGCCGGCCGGTGCTGGAGGATTTCACCCTCCACGTCAAAGCCGGCGAGACGATCGCCCTGGTCGGGCCGACCGGCGGCGGCAAGACGACCATCGTCAACCTGCTCTGCCGCTTCTACGAGCCGAAGCGCGGGAGCATCCGCATCGGCGGGCGGGACTATCGCGAACTTTCGCTCCGGGCCATCCGGTCGCGCCTGGGCGTGGTCCTGCAGACGCCGCACCTCTTCTCCGGCACGATCCGGGAGAACATCCGCTACGGCCTGCTGAATGCCACCGATGAGGAGGTCGAGGAAGCGGCCCGGCTGGCCGGCGCCCACGACTTTATCGTGACGCTGGAAAAGGGCTACGAGCAGGAGGTCGGCGAGGGGGGAAGCCTGCTCTCGGCCGGGCAAAAGCAACTGGTGAGCCTGGCGCGGGCCATACTGGCCCGCCCGGAGATCTTTATCATGGACGAGGCTACCAGTTCGGTGGATACTCTGACAGAAGCGCTCATCCAGCGGGGTATGGAGCGTCTGATGGAGGGCCGCACCGCTTTCATTATCGCCCATCGCCTCTCCACCATCCGACGGGCCGATCGCATCGTGGTCATCGAGGGCGGGCGCATTGTGGAGATGGGCACTCATGCCGAACTCTTGCGCGCCCGGGGCCGCTATTACGAACTCTACACGCGCCAGTTTCGCGACGAACGGCGGCGGGCCTATGGGGAGCATCCGGACCGGACGTCCCTGCTGCCGGTCGAGGAAGCCGTCGCCTCCTAGCGGTTTCAATGGAGTTGCGCATCCGGCCGGCTTGTAGTACAATGCAGACGGCCGGGAATCGGCGCTTTTTCTTATGCCGGCCGTCGGCGAGGAGGAAGCGATGGATTGGCAGGGGAAATACGGCCCGGAGGCCCTTACCTTCGACGATGTGGTCCTGGTGCCGGCCGAATCCGCCGTCTTGCCGCGCGATGTGGACGTCCGCACCCGCTTGACCCGGGAGATCCCCCTGAACATCCCCATCCTCAGCGCCGCCATGGATACGGTCACCGAGGCCAAACTGGCCATCGCCCTGGCCCGGCAGGGTGGTATCGGCATCCTCCACCGCAATATGCCCATCGAACGGCAGGCGGAAATGGTGCGCATGGTCAAACGCTCCGAAAGCGGGATGATCGTGGACCCGATCACCCTTCCCCCTGACCGGCCGATCCGTGACGCCCTGGAACTCATGGCCCGCTATCATATCTCCGGTGTCCCTATCACCGAACCCAACGGCCGGCTGGTGGGCATCTTGACCAACCGCGACCTGCGCTTCGAGGAGAATTTAGACCTCCCCATCTCCGAGCGCATGACCAAAGAGAACCTGATCACCGTCCCCGTGGGCACCACCCTGGAGGAAGCGAAGGAAATCCTGCGCCGCCACCGCATCGAAAAACTGCTGGTGGTGGACGAGAACTATATCCTGCGCGGCCTCATTACGGTCAAAGATATTATGAAACGCATCCAGTACCCCAACGCCTGCAAAGACGACCTGGGACGGCTTCGGGTAGGGGCAGCGGTGGGATGCGGACCGGACCTGTGTGAGCGGGCCCAGGCTCTGCTGGAGGCCGGCGCGGATGTCCTGGTGCTGGATTCGGCCCACGGCCATTCCCACGGTGTGATGGAGGCGCTGGTACGGCTGAAGCGCGAGTTTCCCCAGGCTCAGGTCATCGCCGGAAATGTGGTTACGGCGGAAGGCACCCGGGCCCTGATCGAACGCGGTGCCGATGCGGTCAAGGTGGGGGTAGGGCCGGGCAGCATCTGCACCACCCGGGTGGTGAGCGGGGCCGGGATGCCCCAGATTACCGCCATCACCGAGTGCGCGGCCGCAGCCGAGCCGGAGGGCATCCCCATCATCGCCGACGGCGGCATCAAGTACTCCGGCGACATCGCCAAGGCCATCGCCGCCGGCGCCCATAGCGTCATGATCGGTAGCCTTTTTGCCGGTACCGAAGAAAGCCCCGGCGAGACGATCCTCTACGAAGGCCGCTCCTTCAAGTCCTATCGCGGCATGGGGTCGCTGGGAGCCATGAAAGAAGGCGAAGCCGACCGTTACTTCCAGGCCGGGCTGGAAAAACTCGTCCCCGAGGGCATCGAGGGCATGGTACCCTACAAGGGCCCGCTGGCCGACGTGGTCTATCAACTCATCGGCGGCCTGCGGGCCGGCATGGGCTACTGCGGCTGCGCCACCATCGAGGAGATGCGGAAAAAAGCCCGGTTCGTCCGCATCACCCATGCCGGCCTGGTGGAAAGCCATCCCCACGATGTCATCATCACCAAGGAGGCCCCCAACTACGAGCGCAGGTAACCGGCGGGGCCGTACCGAAGCGTCCTCGCCCTTTGAGCACGTTTCCAAGGAGGTAAATCGGTGAAGTCCAGGTTTCTGCTTTTGCTGCTGGCCTGCGGCGCCTTGCTTCTGGGCTGCACCTCGCGGGTCACCAGTACGCCGGAGCCGCCCCTTATTCCGGCTCCGACGAAGACGCCCGCCGGCCTTCCTCCCACCCCGGTCCCCACCCAGGCCGCAGAAGGCCCGACGGCAACGCCGCCCCGGCCGACTCCGCCACCCCAACTGGTCAACCGTCCCCAGGTGACCGTCCAGGGCCAGTTGGAAGGGGGCATCCCCTACGGCGTCACCGCCGACGGCCATGCCTTCAAGGGGGATCCTCAGGCCCCCATCATCCTCTTTGAATTCTCCGACTACCAATGACCGTTCTGCGCCCGCTACGTCCGTGAGACGTTGCCCTCGCTGGAAAAGAACTATATCGCCACCGGAAAAGTGCTCTATATCTTCTGGAACTTGCCCCTCTCCTCCATCCACCCCCAGGCCCAGATCTCGGCCGAGGCGGTCGAGTGCGCCGGCCTCCAGGGCAAGTTCTGGCCCATGCACGACCTGGTCTTCCAGAATCAGAACGAGTGGGCGGGCAAGGCCAACGCCCAGGATATTCTCCTGGGGTACGGAGCCAAAGTGGGCCTGGATGAGGCGGCCTACCGGACCTGCCTGACCGAAAAGCAGACGACCCAGAAGGTCAAGGACGATGCGGCCTTCGCCGGAAGTATAGGCATCGGCGGCACGCCGTTCTTTGTCTTCAACAGCAACGGGAAACTCTATGCCCTATCCGGAGCCTATCCCTACGACAACTTCCGGCAGGCCCTCGACTCGCTCCTTCAAGAGTCCCCGTAAGGAGGCCTTATGCTCGAAGCCGAGGAGATTCAGGCCATCCTGCCCCATCGTTACCCCTTTCTCCTGGTGGACCGTATTCTGGAACTGCGGGAGGATGGGGCAGTCGGGTTGAAAAATGTGACCATGAATGAGCCGTTTTTCCCGGGCCATTTTCCCGGCCGGCCGCTTATGCCGGGCGTGCTTATCATCGAGGCGCTGGCCCAGGTGGGCGCGGTCGCCCTCCTTTCCCGCCCGGAGAACCGGGGGAAACTCGCCCTCTTCGCCGGACTGGATCGGGTGCGCTTCAAGCGTCCGGTACGCCCCGGAGACACGCTGCGTCTGGAGGTAACCCTGGAGCGGATGCGCGGTCCGATCGGCCGGGGACGCGGGACAGCCACGGTGGAGGGGCAAGTCGCCGCCCAGGGCGAGTTTCTCTTCGCCCTGGTGGAGGGCACCCCACCCGGATGAGTGCCGAGGGGAAAACCGTGCTCCTGGAGCGGCCTTCCGGAGACACGCCGGCCGACCTCCTGCGCGAGGCCGGTGCCGCCGCCCGCGCCGGAGACCGGAGCGAAGCCGAACGGCTCTACCGCCGGGTCATCGAGGGTGCGCCGGATAGCGTCGAGGCCTGGTTAGGGCTGGGGACGGTGCTTTCCGACCCGGAGCAGAAGGCGGCCTGCTTCCGCCGGGTGCTGGAACTCGATCCCCAGAATGCCGATGCCCGAGCCAGTCTGGAGCGTCTGCGGGCTTTCCTCCCGGCCGGCGAGCCGGAGGTACTGCAATGCGCCTTTCATCCCCAGGTGCAGACGGTTCTGCGCTGTAGCCAGTGCGGCCGGCCGATCTGTACGCGTTGTGCCCATCTCTTCCCGGTGGGGCAACTCTGTCCCATCTGCGTCGGCACCCGGCGCCCGCTCTACTACCGGGCCGGCCTCCTGCACCTCCTGGCCTCCGGCGCGGCCACCCTGGCGGCGGCCACGCTCCTGGGCCTGCCGGCAGCCTACCTGGCCCGCACCGGCCTGGGCCTCCTCCTGGCCATCCTGGGAGGACCGTTTGCGGGCAGCCTCCTGGCCCAGGTGGCGTTCCGGGCCGGGGGACGAAAGCGCGGGCCGGCCGTGCAGGTGGCGGTGGTGCTCGGCACCCTGACCGGAAGCCTCCTGGGGGCACTTCCCTTCTTCCTCCCCTACGGGTTGGGCCACCTGTGGGGCGGAACGCTGAACCTGATTCTGTATGCAGCCCTGGCCGCGGCCTCGGCCGCCGCCTGGCTGCGGTGAGGGAATGAAATGACCATGCCCGGAATGTTTCCCCAGATGGTGAGCCTGACCTGTCCGCTCTGCGGCGCTTCCATCCAGGCCGAGGTCTATAACCTGGTGGACGTGGGGATCCACCCCGAACTCAGGTCGAAACTTTTGCGCGGCCGCATCAACGTGGCCCGTTGCGCCTCCTGCGGCGGCGAGGGGGTGATCGCCGCTCCCCTTCTCTATCACGATCCCCAGAAGCAACTCCTTCTGGCCTTTATCCCGCCGGAGACCCAATTGGACGACCAGGAGCAGCAGCGCGTCATCGGCGGCCTGACCAACCTGATCCTCTCCTATCTGCCCCCGGAGGAACGGAAGGCCTATCTCCTGGTGCCCAGGGTGCTTTTGAGTTACCAGGGTCTTCTGGAGGCCATCCTTCAGGCCGAGGGGATCACTCCGGAGATGATGGCCGCCCAGCGGGCCCGCCTGGAAATTCTGGACCGGCTGATGGCGGCCCTGCCGGACGAGGGGGCTTTCCGGGAAACGGTGGCCGAAGTGGATAGCCGCCTGGACGAAGAGTTCTTCGCCGTCCTGGAGGCCTATATCGAGGCCAGTCGGCAGGACGGGGAGGAGGAACAGGCCCGGGCGCTGGAGGAACTGCGTGGCCGGCTCTTTGAGCAAAGCACCTACGGCCGCCGGCTGACGGCCCAGGCCCTGGTAGGGCCGCCGTCCCGCCCTCCTATTTCCCGGCAGGCCCTTCTGGAAAAGATGCTGGCCGCTTCTTCGCCGGAGGAAATCGGCCGGCTGCTGGTCTACCACCGCTCGACGGTGGACTATACCTTCTTCCAGGAACTGTCAAGCCGACTGGCATCTGCCGAGCAGGAGGGGCGGACGGAAGAGGCCGGCCGCCTGCGCACGCTGCGCGATACCCTCCTGGAACTGGGCGAACAGGTGGATCGGGAGGCCCGGGCGGCCCTGGAGCGGGCCGCCGACCTCCTGCGGGAACTGCTCCGTTCCCCCGAACCGGAGGCCTTTATCCGGGAGCATCTGGCCGATTTTGACGACGCCTTCTTCATCGTCCTGGGAGCCAACCTCCAGGCCGCGCAGGCGGCCGGCCGTCAGGAGGCCTACCGGAGGCTTCAAGACCTGGGTATGTTGGTCCTGGAAGTGGCGCAGGAAAAACTGCCTCCCGAAGTGCGCCTGATTCGAAGCCTGCTGGATGCCGAAAGCGATGAGGAGGTGGAAACTCTCCTGGAGGAAAACAAGGCCCAGGTGGACGAGGACCTGGTCGCCCTGATGCGCGACCTGGCCGACGATGTAGCCCGGGAGAGGGCCGAATCGGCCGAACGGCTACGCACGCTGGCCGACCGGGTCGAGATCTGGCTGGGACGCAGGTCTGAATCCACGGGTTGATTTCGAGGTGGTGGACTATGGGGTGGACGGAAGTGCTGCCTTTCCTGGCTACGGCCATCAGCGGGGTTTTCACGGTCGTCGTTCTGGCCCGCTTCCTTCGCCGGCGTACCCTGGCGCTCCTGGTCTGGGCGCTAGGACTCTTCCTGTACGCCGCTGGTGCCTTCGGGGAAGCCTGGCACAGGGCCTTTGGCTGGCAAGAGGGCATCTTCCGCCTGTGGTACCTCTGTGGGGCTATGCTTACGGCCGCCTACCTGGGGCAGGGCACGGTCTACCTCCTCCTGCCGCGACGTATGGCCCACATCTTGATGGTCCTGCTGGTTCTGGTCTCCCTCTTGGGCCTCCACCAGGTTCTGGTTGCCCAACTTCAGCCTGTTGAGCGGGACAAGCCCCTCACCGGAACGGCCATCGTCGGCGGAAGTTTTGCCCGCTCCCTGACCCCGGTCCTGAACGTCTACGGCACGGTGGCCCTGGTCGGCGGAGCGCTTTACTCGGCCTGGCGCACCTGGCGACGCCGCGAGAATCCCGATCGGATGATCGGAAATATCTTTATTGCCTGTGGGGGCCATGGCCCCGGCCCTGAGCGGAACTCTAAGCCGTTTCGGGTGGGAACAGTACCGTTACCTGGGTGAACTGGCCGGAGCGGTGCTGATGCTGATCGGCTTCCTGTGGGCCACACGCCGGCCCAGGGCTTCGCCTCCCGGGCCTGAAGCCTCGACCTCGGTCGGGGGAAAATAGGGCCGCCATGCCCGGGCGGATGGACGTCTCTGGAATAGGCAAGGAGGTATGTATCATGGTCCGACGGCTACTGCGTATCCTGCTCATCCCGCTCCTTATGCTGGGGCTGGGCTTCGGGGCCTACCAACTGGCCAACTTCTCCTTCGACACCTTTATGGAATACCCCGGCCCGGCGCTGGGGGAGATCCCGGCCGGCCGGGCTACCACGCCTATCTCCCAACGGGTTGTCGTCGTGGTGGTGGACGGCCTGCGCGAGGATACCTCCCGCCAGATGCCCAACTTCCAGCGCCTGCGCGAGCAGGGGGCGGATCTGCCTTCCCTTACCCAGGTTCCCTCTCTTTCCCTGCCCGGCTACACCGTGCTGGGCACGGGAGCCTATCCCGACTTCAGCGGGGTGACGACCAACTGGTACGAGGGCGCGGTGCGGGTGGATAGCCTCTTCGCCCGGGCCCGAGAAGCCGGCCTCGCCACCGCCCTGAGCACGATGGGCGGCTGGGATGCTCTCTACGGCCCCTGGGTCACCCACGTTTACACAGTTACCTGGTCCGGCAAAGGTCACAACCCGGAGGCCATGGCCTGGACCACCCCGGCCATCGGCGAGGAAGCCGTCCGGCTCCTTCGGGAAGGTAAGGTCGCCCTCCTTTACGTCCACTTTGGTGAAACCGACGAGGCCGGCCACGCCTACGGCGGCACCAGTCCCGAGTACCTCCAGGCCGCCCTCCACGTGGACGAACAGATCGCCGCCATTGCCCGCACTCTGGACTGGAACCGTGATACCCTGATCCTGACCGCCGACCACGGCATGAGCGCAGCCTGGGGCAGCGCCGGCGGCGGCCACGGCGGCGGAGAAGTGGAGGTGCGGCGCATCCCCCTGGTGATGGTCGGACGAGGGATTGCCCCGGGTGTCTACCCCCTGGGGGGGCAAGCCGACATCGTACCCACCATCGCCGCCCTGCTGGGCCTGCCCATCCCCGCCCATAGCCAGGGACATACCCGCCTGGACGCCCTCGCCCTGACGCCGCAGGCACGGGCGGAAAAGGCCCTGGCGCTGGGAGAACAACAGGAGGCACTCTACCGCGCTTACCTGAAGGGGCTAGGGGTTTCTCTGGAGACGGACGGCCTGGATGCGGCCCGTAAGGCCCTGGCGGAAAACAATTTTGAACAGGTGGAAAAGGCGGTGCAGGAACACCTGGGCCGGCTGGACGAAGCCGTGGCCCGTGCCGTCACCAACCGCCTCTGGCAGGAGCGGCTGGTGCGTCTGCCCTATTTCCTGGTGCCGCTCCTGGGGCTGGCGTTGTACGTCGGTCTGTACCGGCCGCGTTCCGAACTCCTCCGACCTTTCCTGGTGGCGCTATCCTTCTTCGCCCTCTACCAGACCCTTTACTTCCTGGTGCGCGGCTATACCGTCTCCTTCACCGCCATCGCCGGGTTGAGCGAAAAGGTCTTTTTCTTCGGTCGGACGATAGACGGCCTCCTCGTCATGCTGGTCACGGCCCTGATTGCCGGAATCGTCTGGCGGTGCCGGCCGTGGGAGGAAGTGGTCTGGGGAGCCAACGGGAGCGCCCTCTTTGTCGCCTGGGGTTATCTGCTCCAGTTGGGGCTCTTTGCCTGGCTCTTCGGCCCCGTAATGACCTGGCACCTGCCCGACCTGACCTGGGGTTTCAAGTACTACCTGGACCTCCTGGCCGCGTTCGGCGTGGGGTTGGCCGGCTTCCTTTTCCCCTGGTTGGCGCTGGGGGTTTCGCGCCTTTTCCTCCTGGCCGGCCGGCTGCGGCGGCGCTAGGTCCGGCAAAGGCCCGCCGGAGACGCGGTAACCGTCGTCTGACGGATACGGCCGACGCCCGGCCGGCCTCGCGGCAGGAAGAGGCCGGCCGCGCCAAGGCCTTTCCCCCAGACGCGGCCGGCCTTGCATCCTCCAGACAAGACCGTTACGGCCGCTGCACCAGGTTGTAACTGGCCCCATAGTCTCCCGGCGTCTCGCCCCCACAGACGCCGCCCGAAAGGGTCAGCCGGGCGATATTGTGGATGCCGGCAATCGGCACGGCGTTGCTGCGGGTGGCCTGAAGCGAGTAGAACCCTTGCGCCACCCCTTCGGCCGGCAGGTAGAAACAGACCGCTCCTTCCGCTGGGATGGGTGCCGGGGTCGTTGTGTAGCGCAGCCTTCCCCCCTGGTCATAGTAGCGGCGGGTCACGTTGGTAGCGTCGGTGGGGCTCAGATTCTGGATATCGCTGGCCGAGTCGTAGCAGTAGGAACCGCTTTGGTACTTGTT
>DAOUAK010000147.1:0-2472 GCA_034433695.1 Chloroflexia bacterium | reverse complement strand
ATCAGCCGCTTCTATCCCCACTACCGGATGATGGACCGTCCGCCGACGCCGGTTCAGACGCTCCACCGGGCGCGGGAGATCGGCTACAGCGCCGGCCTGCGCTACGTCTACGAGGGCAATGTGCCCGGGGCCGGCGGGGAAGATACCCTCTGCCCACAATGCGGCCGGCCGGTCATCCGTCGCTGGGGATTTACCGTCCTGGAGTACGCCCTCCGGGACGGACGCTGCGCCCACTGTGGGGGACAGATCGATGGGGTGGGGCTGTGAAGGCCGATAAGCCGATGGCGGGTGCTCTTCCCCAGAGAAGGCCGGCCTGGTGGATCGGTATCCGGGTCAAGATGATCCTGCCCTATGTCCTCCTGGCCATCGCTGTGACCCTGGCCGGGGCCTATGTGGTTACCCAGTTGATCGTGGAATCGGTCCAACAGCGTTTCCTCCAACAGTTGCAGGAGTCGGCCCGCCTGGTGGCCGATCGAATGGTGGGGATCGAGCAGGAGAACCTGGCCGCGTTGCGTTCCCTGGCCCACACCGAAGGCTTGGCCGAGGCGGTAGACCGGGGCGACGTTGCCTTGCTGGAACAACTGGCCTACCCCGTTGTGGTCAACGCCGGAGCGGAGGTGGTGGACATCCTGGACCGCAACGGCACCCCCCTTCTGGCCTTATACCACCGGCCGGGTGGTGGGCCGGCCGACTACGACCGCACTGTCGCCGTGATGAATTGGGACCGATACCCCTTCGTTCGAAAGGTCCTCCAGGGGGAAAGCGACCTCCGAGGGGATAAGTTTGCCGGCCTGGCCGATACCCCTCGGGGAGTTGTCCTCTACGTAGTCGGTCCCATCTTCCAAGGGGATGCCTTCGCCGGTGTCGTTCTGGTCGGGCGCCGTTTGGAAGGCCTACCGGGTGACCTGCGTCGGGTTTCGGCCTCTCACCATGTAACCCTCTATGCCCTGGATGGCACGCCTCTGGCCACTACCTTCCCAGACGAGGAACAGGCGACTTTGCCCCTTGGACCGGAGCAGGCAAAACAAGCAAAAGAGCAGGAGCAGGCCTGGCCGCTGCGTCGCTTATCCACCGGCGGGCGTATCTACCATGAGGCGATGGGGCGTTGGGAGGTGCGAGGGGAAACGATCGGTCTCTTTGGTGCGGCTCTGGCCGAAAGTTACCTGGTTCAGGCCAGTCCGGTCACCCAGGCTCAGGTCATCCTTCTGGTGGTAGCCTTCTTCCTGGCGGTAATTTTTCTGGGTATGCTGGTGGCCCAAGGGATTTCCCATCCCATCCGTCAAATAGCGCGGGCCGCTCGAAGGGTGGCTCTCGGCGATCTGGAGCAGCGGGTGAATGTCCGCACCCGGGATGAGGTGGAAGAGATGGCTCAGGCTTTCAATAAGATGCTGGATGAGTTGAAGCAGGCCCAGCGGGTGCGGGACATCTTCGGGAGGACCGTCTCGCCCGAAATCAGCCGACTGCTGATCGAAGCCGTGGAACGAGGAGAAGTTACCTTGGGAGGAGAAACCCGGGTGGTTTCCGTCCTCTTTGCCGACATTCGCGGTTTTACAGCCCTTTCCGAGGGCCTGCCGCCGGATAAGTTGTTAGCCATATTGAACGAGGTTCTGGGGAAACTGATCGCCGTGATCGGCGAGTACAACGGGGTGGTCAACAAGTTCGGCGGCGACTCCCTCTTGGCCATCTTTGGGACTCCTATCCCCCAAACCGACCATGCCCGCCGGGCGGTGATGGCCGGCCTGGAGATGGTTCGCCAATTGGCCGTGCTGAATGAGCAACGTCGGGCCCAAGGCCAGACGCCGATCTTTGTGGGCATCGGTATCAACACCGGCGAGGTGGTGGCCGGCCTCACCGGCTCGGCCGAGAGACTGGAATATACCGTCATCGGCGACACCGTGAACGTTGCCGCTCGCCTCCAGGAACTGGCCGGCCACCTCCGGGGGCAACCCCTCCTGGTTACCGCGGCTACTCTCCAGGCTTTAGGAAGCGGACACGGCCTTGAAGTGGAAGACCTGGGGATGCAGAGTCTCCGGGGCCGGGCCGAGCCGGTTCGGGTCTATGCTGTGCGTGGCCCGATCCCGGCAGATGGATAAGGATGAACGAAAAGGCGACCTCCGATCGGCAAGACCGTACTGGGTGGCCCGAATATTGGGGGTTTCTGCTGGCCTTTCTTCTGTTATGCGCTATAGGGGGCGTGATCGGTGTTGTCCGCTCCAATTGGATGCTTCGTCCTAATGACCACTATCCCGGCTCGCTTCGCTCCAACTTGCTGGCCGACTACCGGGCCGACCCCCGCAGCCTCCGTTTCGCCCCCCTGATCCCCGAGATCGTCGAGGAAGCGGTCCACGACCGGTCTTTCCGCTTCCCTTCCACGCCGGTCGCAACCCCGCCTCCAGGTCGGCCAACTCTCCCGCCGGTGAATACCTTCGCCCCCATGTTGGGCACCCCCACCGCCCCCCTACCCCCCTTTAC
>DAOUAK010000146.1:0-19273 GCA_034433695.1 Chloroflexia bacterium | reverse complement strand
CTCCCTGGGCCCTTCTTCCCCGAGCCCTTCTTCCCTGAGCCCTGACCCTTACGCCCTTATCCACATCGAGCACCTCCGCGCCGCCCGTTACGGCCTCTGGCTACAGAGACAAACTCGCCTGTCCATCCCCATCGTCTGGGATAGCGTGGACTGCATCAGTTACCTCTTCGAGCAATCCGCCAAAGCCAGCCGTAGCGCCTTCGGCCGGCTGATTACCCGGATGGAACTCCCCCGCACCCGCCGCTACGAGGCCCTGCTTCTGCAGCGCTTCGCCCGCAGCCTGGTCACCTCCCCGGCCGACGCCACTGCCCTGGCAGCGCTGGCTCCCGATCTCCCGAACCTCGAACACCGGACCTCAAGCCCTGCCCCCTTCGTCCTCCCCAACGGTGTGGACCTGGCCTACTTCCATCCTGACGCGACCCCCCGCCGGCCGGAGGTGGTCTTTACCGGCAAGATGTCCTACCACGCCAACGTAACCGCTGCCCTCTACCTCCTCGATGAGGTAATGCCCCTGGTCTGGCGGGATAGGCCGGATGTGCACCTGACGATCGTCGGCAGCCGGCCTCCCCGCTCTGTTCGGGCACGGGCCGGGGAACGGGTAACGGTTACCGGATATGTGAAGGACATCCGGCCTTTCTTGCAACGGGCGGCCGTGTCCGTCGCCCCCATGCCCTATGGGGCCGGTATCCAGAACAAGGTGCTGGAAGCCATGGCCTGTGCTACGCCGGTCGTGGCTACTCCCCAGGCCGTCTCGGCCCTTCGGGTTTGCCCTGGAACCCACCTTCGGGTCGGGGAGACACCGGCCGAACTGGCCGCCCACATCCTCGACCTCCTGGAGAACCCTGAGAAGGCTGCGACCCTGGGCCGAGCCGGCCGGGCCTATGTGGAGCAACACCACGACTGGCAGGTCATCGCCCACCGCCTGGAAAATCTCTATCGGGAAGAGTACGCCCGCCGAATCGAACGGGAGGAAACGTGATGGCCCTGACGAACGGATCGGCTTCACCCCGCCGGAAACCGGCCATCGGCGGCCGCTTATCCTGGCTGGCCCGTGCCGGCCTGATGGCGCTCGACGCCATGACCCTGGCCGCCGCCTTTGCCCTGGCCACGCTGCTCCGCTTTTACAACCCCTGGTGGCCCTACTACCACACTTTTTCCCCTTTCTTTTACCTCCACCTGGGTTTGCTCGCGCTCCCGTGCTGGCTTCTCCTCTTTGCCGCCTTCCGGCTCTACGATCCCGAAGAACTCTTCGGCGGGGTGCGGGAATACGCCCGTATCGCCAACGCCTGCACCCTCGGCACGATCGGCCTCATGGCCTACGATTTCCTGGCCTGGGAAGAAACGGAACAGGTCTCCCGTGCCTGGTTGCTCCTGGTTTGGGGCCTCTCGATCTTCTGCACCACAGGGGTGCGCTTTGCCCTTCGGCGCGTCGTCTACGCCCTGCGTCGGCGTGGACACTTCCTTCGGCCGGCCCTGGTGATCGGGGCCAACGCCGAGGGGCAGGCCATCGCCTGGCAATTGCGGGATGCCCCATCCGCATCCGGGGTGCGCGTCCTGGGGCTGGTGGATGACCTCCCTTCGGAGGGAACCCCGGACCTGCCCCGCTTAGGCGGCCTCTCCGACCTGCCCGACCTGATCCGGCGATACAACGTCCGCGAGTTGATCGTCGCCGGCACGGCCCTGCCCCGGGAAAAACTTCTGGAACTCTTTTGCCGCTACGGCCAGAACGATGACCGTCTGACCATCCGCCTCTCCTCCGGCCTCTTTGAAATTCTCACCACCGGGATGCGCCTGCGCAAGGTGGGCTATATCCCCCTGGTTACGCTGGACCATACCCGCATCATCGGCGTAGACGCCTTTCTCAAACGCAGCCTGGACCTGGCCGGCAGCCTCCTGGCCCTGCTCCTGACCGCCCTGCTTCTCCTCCTTATTGCCATTCTGGTCAAAGCCACCTCCCCCGGCCCCATCTTCTACCGCCGCCGGGTCCTCGGCCAGGCCGGGCGTCCTTTTGATGCCCTCAAGTTCCGCACCATGTACACCAATGGTACAGAAATCCTGGCCCGCTATCCCCATCTGCAAGCGGAACTCGAGCGCAACGGGAAGATCAAGAACGACCCCCGCATTACTCCCCTGGGCCGGCTGCTCCGCCGCTACAGCCTGGATGAATTGCCCCAGTTCTTCAATGTCCTCATCGGCCAGATGAGCCTGGTCGGCCCACGCATGATCGCCCCGGAGGAACTTGCTCGCTACGGCAAATGGCAACATAACCTCTTCACGGTGAAACCCGGGCTGACCGGTCTGTGGCAGGTTTCCGGCCGCTCGGACCTTTCCTACGAGGACCGGGTGCGCCTGGACATGCACTATATCCGGAACTATACCATCTGGCTGGACCTGCAGATTCTTTTCCAGACTATCCCGGTGGTGTTGAAGGGAAAGGGAGCATATTAGGACCCAGGGCCCAAGGACCTTAATTTGACAAGGATTCGAAATATGCTATCATAGGGTCCAAGGAAACTGGAAGGAAGAAGGGAGGCTCAAGATGCCGTTGCCAGAGGCGAATGTACCACAGAACTATGAAGACCTGGAGGTCTTTCGCCGTAGCCACCAGTGCGCAATGGACATCTACCGATTGGCCCATACTTTCCCGGCGGAGGAGCGCTTCCGTCTGGTAGACCAGTTGTGCCGGGCAGCCATGTCGGTGCCTTGCAATATCGCCGAGGGCTACGGCCGTTTCTACCGGGGTGACCTGCTTCGTTTCCTCTATATCGCCCGAGGCTCCGCAGAGGAAACCCGTTACCTTCTTCTCCTGGCCAGGGACGTTGGCTACCTGGATACCGAAAACTGCCAGAAGAAACGAGAAGAGTACACCGAGATCATCCGCATGCTCAACGGCCTCATCATCTACCACCGTCGTAAACGCGAATCCCAAACCTGATCCCTATGCCCTGCTCCCTATGCCCTGTTCCCCATGATCATCACCCAAACTCCCCTCCGCATTAGCCTCTTCGGCGGCGGCACCGATTTCCCCGAGTTCTACCGCCGCGAAGGTGGCAGCGTCCTGACGACCGCCGTGGACAAGTACGTCTTTGTCATCATCAAGGCCCGCTTCGACGACCTGATCCGCGTCGGCTACACCCGCACCGAACTGGTGGAAAGGGTGGACCAGGTGCAGCACGACCTGGTGCGCGAAGCCCTCCGGCTGACCGGCATCGATCGGGGAGTGGAAATCGCCACCATGGCCGATGTCCCGGCCACAGGAACCGGGCTGGGTTCCTCCAGTGCCGTCACCGTCGGCCTGCTCAACGCTATGTATACGTACCTGAACGATACCCGGCCGGCCGCGGACCTGGCCCGGCTGGCCTGCCAGATCGAACTGGAGCGCCTGGGCCGGCCGATGGGCAAGCAGGATGCCTACATCTCCGCTTTCGGCGGGTTCCGTCGGCTTCGCTTCCATCCCGATGAACGGGTCGAGGTCGAATCCCTGCCGCTGGAGGAAAAAGTCCTCCGGCAACTTTCTCAGAACCTTCTCCTGTTCCACACTGGCCAGTCCCGCGACGCCGGCACAATCCTGGCCGAACAACAGGCCAACATCCCCCGGCGCCTGGGCGAGTTGCGCGAACTCAAGGCCATGGCCGAGGAGGGATGTCGCCTCCTCCTGGCCGGCCAGGTGGACGAGTTCGGGAGGCTGCTCGATACCGCCTGGCAGGTGAAACAGCGCCTGGCCTCCGGCATTGCCAACGGCACCATCCAGGCCATGTACGAGTCCGCCCGTCGGGCCGGGGCCCTGGGAGGTAAGGTCTGTGGGGCAGGTGGCGGGGGTTTCCTCCTCCTCTATTGCCCCTACGAACGCCAGCACCAGTTGCGACAAGCCCTGGCCGGCTATCGGGAACTTGTATTCCGTCCGGAAAAGGACGGCAGCAAGGTCGTGCTCAACCTCCGGCGCTAGAGATCCAGAGCCGGGAAGGGAAATGCGAAAAGGGCCGGGCAGGGACCCCGCTTCATCCGGGCGGGTACAAGCTCGAGAAAGGATGGCGGGGTGGGCCGGCCAACGGTGCATTCGCTTCTGTCCGGCATTGATCTGGCGGCAGAAGGCGATTCCCGGGCTTTTACCTCTGCCCGGCATGACGTATAGAAGTTGCACCCAAGCCGGTTCTGAAGTAGAATACAGGGGAAAAAAGAGGAGCGGCGATGTCCAGGCCCCGAACGATTGCTATTGACGGGCCGGCCAGTGCCGGAAAGAGCACCCTGGGAGAAGCGTTGGCCCAGGCCTTGGGTTATCTGTATTTTGATACCGGCGTGATGTATCGCGCCGTCACCTGGGAAGCATTGCGCCGGGGTATCCCCATCGCCGATGAGGCGGCCGTCAGTGCCCTGGCGGAAACGATCGCTATTGATGTAACCCGCCCCAGCGTCCAGGACGGCCGGCAGTACGATGTCTACGTGGACGGACGCGACGTGACCTGGGACATCCGCCGGCCGGAGGTGGATGCCCACGTCTCACCCGTTTCGGCCTATCCGGGGGTGCGCACGGCCCTCACCCGCCAGCAGCGGGCCATCGGGCAACGCGGCGAGGTCGTAATGGTGGGCCGGGACATCGGCACCGTCGTCCTGCCCGAGGCCGAGTTCAAGATCTACCTGGACGCTTCTCCCGAGGTACGGGCCCGGCGGCGACTGGCCGAACTCCAGGCCAGAGGCTGTGCGGTGGATTACGCCACCGTGCTGGAGGTCATCCGCCAGCGAGACGCGATCGATTCCGGCCGAGCGCTCGCCCCGCTGCGGCCGGCCAGGGATGCCCTCTACCTGCGGAACGACCATATGACCGTCGAGGAGGAAAAGGCCCTGGTCCTGGCCCTCCTCGATGGCTGAATCGGGGGTTCAGGAGGTCACCGTGCTCTATACCGTCGTCCGAGCCGTCGTGCGCCTGCTTCTCTGGATCTTTACCGAACTGGAGGTGGAGGGGACGGAAAATGTCCCTTCCGGGCCGGCCCTGATGGTATGCAACCACGTCAATCTGATGGACCCCGTCGTGCCCATCGCCGTCCTGAAGCGGCGCGTCACCTTTATGGCCAAGGAGGAGGTCTTTGCCGTGCCCTTCTTGGGGACGCTCCTGCGCGCCCTCCAGGTGGTCCCGGTAGCCCGAGGGCGAATCGCCTCCCGGAGGGCCTTGCAGCGGGCCGAGGAGTTCCTCCGCCGGGGTTGGGTCTTTTGCATGTATCCCGAGGGCACGCGCAGCCGCCGGCCCGGAATGGGGCCGGGCCACAGCGGCGCTGCCCTGCTGGCCCTGCGTACCGGCGTGCCGATCGTGCCGGCCGCCATCACCGGAACGCACCTTGTCCTGCCGGAAGGACGCTTTTTTCCTAGGCGCGGGCCCGTCTCCTTCCGCATCGGTCAACCCTTCCGGGTGGAGCGGGCGGTGGGCAAGGTCGCCCGCTCCACCCTGGAACACCTGACCGAAGTGATCATGCGCCGTATCGCCGCCCTCCTGCCTCCGGAATATCGGGGCGTCTATGCCCTGGAACCGGCCCTGGCCCAGGTGGAGGAGTAGGGGTGGACCTGCCGAAGACGATGCGCGCGATGGTGCTGGAAAGGCCCGGCCGGCCGTTACGTCTGATGGAGGTGCCGCTGCCCCGGCCGGGACCGGAGCAGGTACTCATCCGCGTCCTGGCCTGCGGCGTCTGCCACACGGACCTGCACATCGTGGACGGCGAACTGCCCGAACCTAAACTTCCCCTCATCCTGGGTCATCAGATCGTCGGCCGCGTCGTGCAGGCCGGAGAGGAGGCCCCGTTCCGTCCAGGGCAACGCATTGGGGTGCCCTGGCTGGGCAAGACCTGCGGCACCTGCCGTTACTGCCGGCGCGGACAGGAAAACCTCTGCGACCACCCGCTCTTCACCGGTTATACCCTAGACGGTGGCTTTGCCGAGTACGCCGTGGCC
Organism: Chloroflexia bacterium; assembly: GCA_034433695.1. GTDB lineage: Bacteria > Chloroflexota > Chloroflexia > DTKN01 > DTKN01 > JASFBA01. The sequence continues at coordinate 13,336 of DAOUAK010000146.1, read as the reverse complement.
GATCAGCGCTACTGCTTTCCGATTCCGGAAGGCTACAGCGACGTGGAGGCGGCTCCACTCCTTTGCGCCGGCCTGATCGGCTACCGCTCCTACCGCCTGGCCGGGGAGCACGTCGAACATTTGGGCCTGTATGGCTTTGGGGCGGCGGCCCACATCGTCGCCCAGGTGGCGGTGCATCAGGGCCGAAAGGTCTATGCCTTCACCCGGCCGGGTGACACGGCGGCGCAGGACTTTGCCCGAGCCCTGGGCGCCGTCTGGGCCGGCGATTCCACCGAACCTCCTCCGCACCCCCTCGATGCAGCGATCATCTTCGCCCCGGTCGGCTCCCTGGTGGTGGCCGCGCTCCAGGCCACGGCCAAGGGCGGTACGATCGTCTGCGGTGGTATCCACATGAGCGATATCCCCTCCTTCCCTTACCGCCTCCTCTGGGAGGAGCGGGTCATCCGTTCGGTCGCCAACCTGACCCGCCAGGACGGATGGGAGTTTCTGGCGTTGGCCCCTCAGGTCCCGGTCCGCACCCGGGTTAACGTCTTTCCGCTGGAGCAGGCCAACGAGGCCCTGGAGCGGCTGCGCCGGGGGAAAATCGAGGGGGCGGCGGTACTGGATGTGGCGGCGGACGTGTAGGGGGGAAGATGCGCCGGGCCAAGATGATCGCCACACTGGGACCGGCCAGTGCCTCCGAGGAGACCATTCGGGCGCTGATCCAGGCCGGAGTGGACGCCTTCCGGCTGAACTTTTCCCACGGCCGCCCCGAAGAGCATCTGGAAAACCTCCGGCACGTACGACGCATCTCCGAAGAACTGGGCCGGCCGGTGGCCGTTCTTCAAGACCTGGCGGGCCCCAAGGTGCGCACCGGTTCCCTGGAAGGGGGTTTCCTGGCCCTCCGGGAAGGTCAGGAGGTGCTCCTCTCCGGCCTGCCAGACGCAAAGGGCCCCGGCCTTATTCCCCTCAACTACCCGGACCTGGATCAAGTCCCCCCGGGCAGCCGCATCCTCCTGGATGACGGCCGGCTGGAACTCCGGGCGCTTTCCGTGGAGGGCAAAAATTTGCGCTGCCGGGTCGTCCACGGAGGCATTCTGGGCGAACACAAGGGAGTCAACTTTCCCGACCTCTCCCTCCCCTTGCCGGCACTCACGGAGAAGGACCGGGCCGACCTGGCCGTGGGCCTGGCGGCGGGGGTCGATTACGTGGCCGTCTCCTTCGTCCGGCGTGCCGAAGACCTCCGCGAGGTTCGTCGTCTCATCGCCGAGGAGGGCCAGGTTGCGCCCCCGCTGATCGCCAAGATCGAAAAGCCACAGGCCCTGGAGGACCTCCCGGCCATCCTGGAGGAAAGCGAGGGGGTGATGGTAGCCCGGGGCGATCTGGGGGTGGAATTGCCTCCGGAACGAGTGCCTATCCTGCAAAAAGAGATTATCGAGCAGGCCAACGAGAAGGGTCGCCTGGTCATCGTGGCCACCCAGATGCTCGAGTCGATGCTGCACGAACCTCGCCCCACCCGTGCCGAAGCCTCCGATGTGGCTAACGCCGTCATTGACGGAGCCGATGCCCTGATGCTTTCGGGCGAAACGGCCGTAGGCAAGTACCCGGTGGAGGCAGTGCAGATGATGGCTCGCATCGTCGAGGAGGCGGAGAGGAGCGGCCGGCATGGCGATGTCGGCGGCCGGCCATCCGTGCGCCACCTCGCCCCCACCCACGCCCACGCCATCAGCCACGCCGCCCGGGAGATTGCCCGGGACATGGCCCTGAAGGCCATCGTCGCCTTCACCCGCTCCGGCTTCACCGCCCGGCTGATCTCCAAGGACCGGCCGGCCGTCCCCATCCTGGCGGCTACGCCCAGCGAGGCCGTTCGACGCCGGCTCAGCCTCTTCTGGGGAGTCACGCCCGTCCTATGCCCCTTTGTCGAGGATACGGACAGCATGATCGAGGCCGTCGAGCGTGAACTGGTCGCCCGGGGCTATTTGCAACCCGGCGATCCGGTGCTCATCCTGGGGGGAATGCCGGTGACGACCCGAGGGCCGACCAACTTCTTGAAGATTCACATCGTCGGAGGGGAGTTTTGAGCGAGGCAAGGCGCAGGAAACTGCCTCCCGTCCGCCGCGGCCGGCCGCGCAAGACGGTGCAGGTGCGTTTTCCCGACGGGTGTATCCTGGAGGCCCCCGTCGGCACGCCGCTGGAAGCCTTTATCATGTCCCGCCCGAACGATCCCCCCGCCGTCCTGGCCCTGGCCGAAGGGAGGTTGCTCGAACTGACCTACCCGGTCCAGCACGATATGGCCGTTCAACCGCTTACCCTGGCCCACAGCGATGGGATGCGCGTCTATCAGCGGTCCCTTTCCTTTCTGCTGGTCGTGGCGGCCCGCGAACTCTTCCCCGAAGCACGGATCGTGGTGGACCACTCCCTCACCCTGAGCGGCTTCTACTGTCGGGTAGAGGGCCGGGAGCCCTTCACGGCCGAGGAACTGGCCCGGCTGGAGGCCCATATGCGGGCCCTGGTCGAGGCCGACCTGCCCATCGTCCGCCGACGCCTTCCGCTGGACAAGGCCCGCCGAATCTTTGAAGAGCAATCCTACCTGGACAAGGTACGGCTTCTGGCGTTCCGGCAGAAGGACTACCTGACCGTCTATGAACTGCGGGGGGTCTATGACTATTTTTACGGCCATATGGTGCCCTCTACCGGCTACCTGCGACTCTTTGCCCTGCATCCTTATCCGCCGGGCTTTATCCTGCGTTTTCCTCGTCGCAGCGATCCCACCGTCCTGCCGCCCTTTCGCGATTCGCCCAAACTGGCCGCGGTCTTTCAGGAATACGGGGAGTGGATGCGGTTTCTGGGAATCGAGACCCTGGCTGATCTGAACTGGGCGAACGAGGCCGGCCGGATGCGCGAGATCATCCTGGTTTCGGAGACGCTCCATGCCCAACGCCTGGCCGAGATCGCCCGCGAGATCGCCGGCTGGCGCAAGACCGTTCGCCTGGTGCTCATCGCCGGCCCCACTTCGGCCGGCAAGACCACCTTCAGCAAGCGTCTGGGTGTGCAGCTGCTGGCCAATGACCTCCGTCCTCTGCCGCTCAGCCTGGACGATTACTTTGTTCCCCGTACCCAGACGCCGCTGGATGAAACCGGGGAACCCGATTACGAGGCGCTGGAGGCCCTGGACCTGGAACTCCTGGGTGAGCACCTCCTGGCCCTGCTGGAGGGGCGTGAGGTGACGCTTCCCCGGTATAACTTCCTGAGCGGCAGGCGGGAGGAGGGACCGACCCTGGCCCTGCGGCCCGGTCAGGTGTTGCTCATCGAGGGGCTGCACGGATTGAACCCGGCCCTACTCCCCCGCATCCCGCCCGAGTGTATCTACCGGGTCTATGTCTCTGCCCTTTCCCAACTCAACCTGGACCGGCACAACCGCATCCCCACGACCGATACTCGCCTGCTGAGGCGCATCGTGCGCGATGCCCGAGCCCGGGGCTATTCGGCCCGGGAGACGATTGCCCGCTGGGAGAAGGTGCGCCGGGGCGAGGAACGCTACATCTTCCCTTACCAGGAAAATGCCGATGCCATGTTCAACTCTGCCCTGGCCTATGAACTGGCCGTCCTCAAGCCGCTGGCCGAGCCGCTCCTGCGCCAGATCGAGCCGGGAACACTGGAATGGGTCGAGGCCCGACGCCTGCTGGCTTTCCTGGAGTGGGTTCGGCCCTGCGCCCCCTACCTGGTTCCCGATAACAGCATCCTGCGCGAATTCATCGGGGGGTCCATCCTGGAGGAATTCCGCTTCTAGGGGCAACTTTCGAGCGGGTTCGCCGGTTGTTCCCCGGCCGGGCCTGTGATATAATGCTCCCAAGAAGAGCAGGTAGAGTACGGAGGCCAGGTGTGGCCGAAGAAATGGGCCGGCCCGGCAAAAGGCGAATCCGCTGGCCTTTTGGAAAGGCGCCCTTTCCTGAAGAGGAAGAAGGGGCAGGGCAATCCCTGTTTCCTCCAGTACCTCCTTCCGGGGAACACTGGTGGCAGGAAATTCGCCCCCGGATTTCCCTGGTGGCCCTCTTCCTTACCTTCCTCCTGGGTCTGGCCCTGCAATATCGCGTCACCGACGCCGACTTCTGGTGGCATCTGCGCACCGGGCAATGGATTCTGGAAAACCGGGCCATCCCCTATACCGACCCCTACTCTTTCACGGCCGGAGGACAACCCTGGATCGCACACTCCTGGCTTTCGGAAGTGGGGATGTACCTCCTGTACCATTACGTCGGCCCCTTTGCCCTGCCCTTGCTGCGCGCCCTGCTGGAGGTGGCGACTTTTGGCCTCCTGCTGAAGATGCTCTGGGAACGCTGGCCCCGGCTATGGGGGAATCTGCTTCTCCTCCTGGTGGTCTTTTTCGCCACGGCCCGGTTCTGGCTGGAACGCCCCAACACCGTCAGCCTGGCCCTTTCACTCCTTTTTCTCTACCTCTGGCAACGTTACAAATGGAACGGGCGGGCTGCCCTCTGGCTCCTGCCTCTCCTCATGCTACTCTGGGCCAATTTGCACTCCGGCTTCATCTACGGCCTGCTCCTCCTGGCCGCACTCTTCCTGGGAGAAATTCTGGCCGGCCGTGTCTTTCCCGATCCCGCCCCCCTGGAGCGGCGGCGCTGGCTGCGCTTCGGCTTTTTCTCCTTCCTGGCCGTTCTGGCTGCCCTCCTGAACCCCTACGGGCCGCGCCTGCTCCTGTATCCCTTTACCTACTACTTTGGAGGCATCACCCTGCATACCGACTTTGTCGCCGAGTGGCTTTCGCCGAACTTTCACGAGTTTAGCAACCTCCTCTTTGCCTTTCTTATCCTGGCCATGATCGGAGCCCTGGCCTGGCGCCGAAGCGGCCCCGGGCCGGCCGAGATGCTGGCCTTGCTCCTTTTCCTGGGGTTGGCCCTTGCCTCTATTCGGGCGGCCGGCGTGGCCATCCCAATGCTTGCCTGGTCACTTTCCGGCATCCTGGGCCAGGGGGTTTCGCCCCGTCCCATGGCCCTTCGTCGGGGTGCCTGGCCTCGTCCGGGGAAAGGTATGCTCTGGGCCTGGTACGGCGGCACCCTCCTTCTCCTTCTCTTGCTCTGGGCTGCCATCGGCTACGACTTTGCCGCCTGGGGTCGGAGGAGCGGTTTTGTGAACGAGGAGGCCTACCCGACCCAGGCCGTCAGTGCCCTGGCCGATCTTCTCCCCCCCTCGTCGCGTTTCTTCAACAGTTACAACTGGGGAGGATACCTGATCTGGCGACTCTATCCCCGATACCGTGTCTTTATTGACGGCCGGGCCGACCTCTATGGAGACGCCCTTTTCCGCGATTATATGGCAGTATGGCGGGCGGCCCCCAACTGGGCCCAGGTCCTGGACAACTACCGGGTGGAGGCCGTCCTCTGCGAACGCCAGGGGCCCTTGGCCACGGTGCTGACCGAAAGCCGTTCTTGGCAACCGGTTTATCAAGATGATCTGGCCATCGTGTTTCGACGAGGAGCGCCAACGGCAGGAGAAACGAAATGGAAGTCCAGGTAGATGTGTCGAGCCGCCTACAGGAGTTGCTCCGCCAATTCCAGGGAGAACTGGAGCAGGTTCGGCGGGAACTGAACGAACTGAACGTCGTGATCCCCCAGAACATGGCCGAGGTGGAACGGCTTTCCCAGCGGGAACTTTCCCTTTCCAGCCGACTGCGGGAGATGGAGATGAACCTGGAAAGTTATCCCCGCAGCGATATCCGCCAATTCTACCTCTCGTTACACGAGGTTCAGTTGCGCCACTATATGATGCGCACCCAACTGGAACAGCAGCAGAGCAAGCAAAAGGCCCTTCAGGAGCGACAGAAGGAACTCCAGAACCTGGTGCAATCCCTTACCGAACTCGTTTCCCGGGAGGGCCGGCCTACCGCTCCCGAGGAGACCGGCGTGGCTGCTGAGCAGGAGATCATCGCCCGGATCATCCAGGCCCAGGAAGACGAACGCCAGCGCATCTCCCAGCAGATTCATGACGGCCCAACCCAGACCATGTCCAACTTGGTCCTGCAGGCCGAGGTTTGTGAGCGTTTCATTGACCGCGATCCCCAGGAGGCCAAAGCCGAACTGGCTACCCTGAAGACGACCATCCATCATACCCTTCAGGAGATGCGGCGCTTCATCTTCGATGTTCGCCCGATGATCCTGGACGACCTCGGGCTGGTGCCGACCCTGCGACGCTATTTGCAGGATTTCGGCGAACGTCACAATATCCAGACCAACCTGGTGGTGCAGGGGGGAGAGGGACGGCTTCCCAAACATATCGAGATCTCCGTTTTCCGGGTCATCCAGGAGGCGTTGACCAACATCGCCAAACATGCCCATGCCCCCCATGCCCGCGTGGCGCTGGAGATCGAACCCGGCCGGCTGACCGTGGCGGTGGACGATGATGGGGTGGGATTCAATGTGGAGGAGATGGAAGGCGGTGTCGGAAAAGGGGGCCGGCGGATGATGGGCATTGCCCATATGCGACAGCGGGTGGAGACGCTTCTGAAGGGCCGGTTGACTATCGAGAGTGCTCCTGGTCGGGGTACCCGGGTCATCGCCACCATCCCACTTCCGGAAGGAAGTACTAGTTCAGAATAGTACTGTATTCCTATTGACTTGCTGAGGCGATATGGTATAATAGGAATGCCGGCTCCACTGGGGAGTCGAGTATAGAAAGAGAGGAGGTGAAACCGATGCTGCGACGCTTCTTTGCCCACGAGAAGGGCCAGGGTCTGGTCGAGTACGCGCTGATCCTCTTCCTGATCGCTATCGTCGTAATCGCCGTCCTCATGCTGCTGGGCCCGCGGATCGCCGAGATCTTCGGCGTCGTCTACAACAGCCTCTCCACATAAGGACTACCTGGCCCCGCGAGGAGCCCCCTCTTCCAAAGAGGGGGCTCCTTTTTATTTGTGCAGGAGGAGTCAGCGGAAGAGGGACCTGTCCGTATCCGGGGAACGGGGGCGGAAAAGGCCGGCCCCGGCATTCTCCCAGACAGGTTCCAGCATCGGGGCCGCTCTAGCCTGGTCCAGTAGGCCGGCCTGCTTTCCACCTGCGGAAAGGTAAAGATAGTCTGGAGAAAGACCGTACTTCTTCGCTACCTCAAAGCAGCATTCGGGAGACAGACAACGGCTCAACTCGGCATCCAGACGAAAGACACCCTCGTCTTCGACCCATTCGCTGCCCCAGACCACGTTCAGCGTCGTCCGTTCGGTGAGGACGGGGAACCATTCGATCTCGTCTCCGATGACTAGGAAGGTGGCCTGCCGAGGAGTGTGGTCGCGAATCCAGGCCATCATGGCCATCTCTTCGGTCGTAACCAGGTTGGCTTTTCTTGCCAGGTCCGCCCCCCAGGCATAGGCCCGGACCGTGCCCCAGGTAAAGAGGATAAAGAGCACCAGGGCGGGGGCAAGGCGGCTCCGTCGGCTCAATTCCCCTGGTCCGGCGGCGCCGGGCAGGACAAGGTCGGTCAGGCCGTATGTGGCCAGCAGGGCCAGCGGTACGGCCACCAGGTAGCCGTATTCGCGGGGGATGGCGTAGACGAGCACGCACCACAGCGGCAGGGCCCATTCCCGGCGGGCCAGGAGGACGGTCAGGCCGAGGAGGGCCAGGACTCCCCAGGGCGAGAGGGGCAACGATTGCTCGGTCAAGAGGCCCAACTTGGCCAAAAACAGGGCGACCCAGCCGGTGTGCTGCCGGGAAAAGGTCCGTAAAAAGATGGCCGGACCGTGCCGGAGGGAGACGGTGAGCCAGTAAGGAGCGCTCAGGGCCAGGCCGATTCCGACGGCTAGCAGAAGGTAACCCAGTGGAAAGCGCCGGCCTCCGGCGTGGAGAAGCCATAGAATGGCCACGGAGACGGCCAGGCCGTAGGCGCCGCCCGGCGAGGTGGCGATGCTCAGTCCGATGAAGAGACCCAGCCATACGCTCGCCGGCCAGCCCGGCCGGCGGTTCAGGCGTACCAGGGCCCACACCCCGGCGATGAAGAGGGCCGTGCCCAGGCTTTCCACCAGCCCCTCGCCGGGCAGATGCTCCAGGAAGGCGGCCGGGAGGAGAGCGTAGACCGCCGTAGCCAGAAGGGTCCGACGCTGGGGGAAGAATTCTCGCGCCAGGAAGAAGAAAAGGCCCACCGTGAGGGTAGAGAAAAGGGGAGGCAGAAGGTTGACCAGGGCAAAGGTGGACACGGGCAGGCAGGATAAAAGGACGGCCTGAAGGTAAAAGGCCAGGGGAGGATAAGCGAAGGGAAGGCCGTTCAGGGTATAATAAGGGATGCGCTCCGGCAGGGCAAAGCCGTGGCGCAGGATTTCCCGGGCGAAAAGATGATACAGCCCGCCCATGCCCAGGGGCCGCTCCAGGGCCTGAGGGAACTGAAGGAGAGGGAGGAAGCGGATGAGGGCCCCCAAAAGCCAGATATAGAGGAGCAAAAGCCTTTCCTGCCCGTCTTCCCTGGGCCGGGAGAGCAGATCCATATTGCCCCCTGGAAAAATGCAGGAACGGGACTCTGCCCGCTCCTGCCGATCTATCCCAACCCGAGGCCCGGGGTATTCTCAGATCACGCCCAGGTCTCGCCCTACCTTCTCGAAAGCGGCCAGACCGCGATCGAGGTCCTCGCGGGTGTGGGCAGCGGTGTTCATCACCCGGATGCGGGCCTGTCCCCGTGGCACGGTGGGGAAGCCCAGCGCCATGGCGAAGATGCCTTCCTCAAAGAGGCGGCGGGAAAACTCCATCGCCAGCGGGGCCTCGCCCAGGATGACCGGGACAATGGGCGTCTGGCTATTTCCGATATTGAAGCCCAGTTCCTTCATGCCCTTCTTGAAGTAATTGGCGTTCTCCCAGAGCCGCTGGACCAGTTCCTCCGATTCGGAGAGGATGCGGATGGCCGCCAGGCAGGCCGCCGTGTCGCCGGCCGTGGTGGCGCTGGAGAAGAGGAAGGGGCGGGCCTTCTGGCGGAGATAATCGATTACGACCTTCCGGCCGGCGATGCATCCACCGACCACTCCCATCGCCTTGGAGAAGGTGCCGATCTCCACATCGAACTTGCCCTGGAGGCCAAAATGGTGGACGATGCCGCGCCCGCCCCCCAGAACGCCTTCGCCGTGGGCGTCGTCTACCATCGTCAACACGCCGTACTTCGAGGCCACCTCATAGAGTTTGTCCAGCGGGGCGATGTCGCCGTCCATGGAGAAGACGCCGTCGGTGATCAGCAGCCCCCGGCGGTAGTTCGGCAGGTTCTCGCGGATCACGCGTTCGGCATCGTCGGGGTCGCAATGCTCATAGACGATGATCTTGGCTCCCGAGAGCCGGCATCCGTCGATGATCGAGGCGTGGTTGAGGCGGTCGGAGAAGATGACGTCCTCCTTGCCCACCAGAGGTGGGATGGCGGCCTGGTTGGCGCAGAAGCCCGACTGGACGTAGAGGGCATCCTCGACCCCCTTGAACTCGGCGATGGCGCGCTCCAGTTCGAGGTGCAGTTCCAGCGTACCGGCGATGGAGCGGACGGCGGCCGGCCCGGCCCCCCACTCCTCGATGGCCTTTTTCGCCGCCTCCTTCAGCCGGGGGTCGTTGGCCAGGCCCAGGTAGTTGTTCGTGCAGAAGTTGAGCACCTTCCGGCCGTCCACGATCATATAGGCCCCCGGAGGCGAACCGATGGTGCGGATGCGCACCAGCAACCCCTCGCGGGTCAGACGTTCCATCTCCTCATGGATAAAGGCGTACTTGTCGGTCATCGTTTTCCTCCTGGCTAACGAATGTCTGCCGAATCCGGGAACATCACCACCTTGCCCACCATCCGGTCGGCCGAGTCCATAGCGGCAAAGCCCTTTTCAAAGTCGTCCAGAGGGATGCGGTGGGTAATGACCGGGGAAGGGTCGAGTTTTCCGGAGCGGAGCAGGCCGGCCATCTGGAACCAAGTCTCCCACATCAGCCGGCCGTTGATGCCCAGGATGCGGGCCCCCTTGAAGATGACGCCGTTGGCCAGGTCGATCTGGACCGGGCCGGAGGGGATGCCAAAGGCAGAGAAGCGTCCGCCCTTGCGGAGTATCTTCAGTCCCTCGTCTATAGCCCGCTGGCTTCCGGTCATCTCCAGGACGACGTCCACGCCGATGCCGTCGGTGGCCTCGAGCACCGTCCGAACCACGTCGGTGCCCGGCTCGCGGATGTTCAGGGAGACGGTGCTGCCCAGTTTGCGGCCCAGTTCCAGGCGGAAGGGGTACTTGCCGATGTGGAAGATGGTGCCGGCGCCGCTGGCGCGGGCCACGGCCACGGCGTTCAGGCCGGCCGGCCCATCGCCGATCACGGCCACACTCAGCCCGGTGATCGGCTCGGCCAGGACGGTGTAGACGGCGTTCCCCAGCGGTTCCATGATGGAGGCAATCGCCGGATCCAGATCCGGGTCGTTCTTCCAGGCTACGACCTCCGGAATAACGGCGTATTCGGCGTAGGTGCCCTGGGTGTCAATGCCCAAAATCTTGAGATGGGCGCAGATGTGTTGCTGGCCGTTGCGGCAGACCGGGCAGACGGTGCAGGGGATATGGCTTTCGGCGGAAATAAAGTCGCCCTCCCGGAGCAGGGTGACGTCGCGCCCCTTGGCCACCACATGGCCGCAGACCTCGTGCCCGATGACCAGGGGGGGGTTGATCCGGCCGGCCGCCCATTCGTCCCAGTGATAGATGTGCCGGTCGGTGCCGCAGATGGAAGTAGCCTTGACCTTGATGAGGACTTCTCGGGGACCGGGTTCGGGAATGGGGATTTCTACCATCTCCAGACCCGGCCCGGGCCGGGTCTTCATCACTGCCCGCATCGTTTTCGGCATCTTTGCCTCCTTAGAATTTTTCGGAATACCACCTACGTTGTGGCCGGTTTCGCGGAAAAATTATAGCACGAATCCCCCCGGGGCGCAAACAAAGCCGCCGGGTTTCCGCCCTGTTCCTTCGGCAGTCGGCTGGCCCAGGGCCGGCCCCGAGCAGGCCAAGGCTAGGTAGACCCCGGCAGGGTCAGGAGAAAACTCAGAACGTTTTTTCCCAAGAACGGAGTGAAAGGAGGCGTGCCGGCTTCCCGGTGGCGGGTGTGAGCGACATCGGTGATGTCTCATCCGGATGGCCTGAGGAGAGATCGGGCCTGCGGCAGGAGGGCCAAGAGTTCACCACAGGTCAGGATGGGCACACCCAGGGCGGACAGGTCGCGCAGGTTGGCCGCCTGGACCTCGGGGTGGGCCGATGAGGTGCCGTCGCTCAGGAGGACGACCTCATAGCCCAGAGACGTGGCATCGTAAAGGGTGGCCCGAACGCAGTTGGGTGTCTGGGTCCCGCCGATGACCAGTGTCCTGATTTCCAATTCCTGGAGCCACCCATGCAGTTCGGTGCCCAGGAAAGCGCTCCAGCCACGCTTGACCACCACTTTCTCCCCGGGAAGTGGGGCCAGTTCGGGGATGAACTCCGCCCCCCAGGAGCCCGGCAGGCAGAAGCCACCCAGTCGCCGAAAGGCTTCGCGTCGTACCGTCTCTACATCGCTGCCGTCGGGGTGGTGTTCCCGTCTCACGTGGACGACCGGAAGGCCGGCCTGCCGAAAGGCCCGGAGCACCTCGGCCAGAACCGGCACCGTCTCCGGCGCACCCGGGACGAAGAGTTTGCCCTGTGGGTGGACAAACTCGTTCTGCATATCCACCAGCAGCAGCGCCGGCGAACGGAGCATCATCGCCTCAAGCCCTGCGTCTGAACCATCCCAGGGCATTGGCCAGGAGGACCAGCCCGGCCACAATGAGCACCAGCGGCCAGGCGATGCTGGGGAGGATGTCCAGGCCGGGAAGTTGGGTCAGTCCTACCAGGACCAGGATACCGCCGGGGATCAGCGGCCACCAGTGGGTAGAGCGGCGGTAGAGAAGGTCGACTCCGTAGATGGCAAGAAAGCCCAGCCCCAGCCCCAGCACGGTGAGATGGGCCTTCAGGACGGTTTCCCCGGCGGAGCCGAACGCCAGGCCCAGCAGGAGGCAGCCGGGAATGAGCAGCCCGTAAAGACGGCGGGAAAAATACCCGACCAGGAAGGCCGCGCCGACCAGGGCCAGGATCAGGGGACCGACGAGGCGAACCTGTAACAGGTTCGTGGCCAGGATGCCCAGGCCGATGAGGATCAGAAGGAGGCCGATCATCTGTTGCGCAAAGCCCGGTCCTCTCATCGTTTCTCCTTTTCTGGATAACCGCTCAAGACATCTGAAGGGCGGAGTGCTTCGCCTATCTTACGCCCTTTTTCAGGAAAAAGCAAAACCATTTTGCGGACTCGGACAGGTCTTGCTTCGATGCCTGCCTGGGTTAAACCGATGGCCCCGGCAGGCATATCCCACAGGCTCGAAAACCCGGAAAGGTACGGCCGGTGGGTATAAGGGGGGCGACCTTGTGGTCGCCCCCGGAGCCGTATAGAGTGAAGCCCTTTCACCGCTTGGTGTAGGTCGGGCGCTTGCGGGCCCGCTTCAGCCCGGGCTTCTTGCGTTCCTTGACCCGTGGGTCGCGGGTGAGCAGTCCGGCCTTTTTGAGCGGCAGGCGCAGGTTCTCGTCCATATGCACCAGCGCCCGGGCCAGGCCGGCCCGCACGGCCCCGGCCTGGCCGCTGATGCCTCCACCTTTGACCAGGACGGAGACATCCACCTTCTGCTCCATATTGGCCAGACGCAGTGGTTCCAGAACCATCTGCTCATAGAGCAGGCGTGGCCCGAAGTACTCCTGGAGGGCGCGTCCGTTGATGCGGATTTCCCCCTTTCCTCCCGGATAGAGGCGCACCCGGGCCACAGCCGTCTTTCGCCGTCCGGTTCCCTGGTAATAAGCCAGTTCCATATCGTTCCTCCGTCGTTTACAGTTCCAGCGGCCTGGGGTTCTGGGCCTGATGGGGGTGTTCCGGGCCGGCGTAGACCTTGAGTTTGCGCAGCATCGCCCGTCCCAGGCGGTTATGGGGCAACATGCCCTCCACCGCCATGCGAATCACCCGTTCCGGATGCCGGTCCAGCATCTCGGCCAGAGGAATCTGGCGCAGTCCACCCATATAGCCGGTATGATGGGTATACACCTTCTGCTCACGCTTCCGCCCGGTCAACACCACCTTCTCGGCGTTGACGACCACGACGTAATCGCCCCCGTCCAGGTACGGAGTGTAGGTAGCCTTGTGTTTGCCCCGCAAGATGGTCGCGATTCGGGCCGCCAGCCGGCCCAGCGTCTTTCCGGCCGCGTCCACCACGTACCATTCCTGCCGGATTTCACCGGTCTTGGGTACATAAGTCTTCATCGGCAACTCCTCTAGGCAACTCCTTCATATTCCACCCGCACCAGGCAAAGCCCGTGCGGTGGAGCCGGCGGGCCGGCCCGCCG
>DAOUAK010000145.1:0-9032 GCA_034433695.1 Chloroflexia bacterium | reverse complement strand
CATCACCACCCCCAGGTAGAACTCGCGGGCCACCTCCACCGCTTCGGCCACCAGCACCCGGCGCACCGGAATCCCCTTGAGTTCCATCCGGAGGATTTCCCCGGCCACCGCCTCGGCCTCCTCGGGGGTACGGGCGAGTCGGATGCCGCCGGCCTTGCCTCGGCCGCCCACGTGCACCTGGGCCTTGACCACGACGGCCCGTCCCATCCGTTCGGCGATGGCGCGGGCCTCCTGCGGCGTAGCCGCCACATCTCCGGCGACCACCGGCAGGCCATAGCGGGCCAGGATTTCCCGGGCCTGGTACTCGTGAATCTTCATTTGGACACCCCTTTCTCCAAATGCCGGGTCGGGAGCCATTCGCCCCAGGGCAACCCTCATTGTAACCCAGGGCACAACCGTTGTCAAACCCGGACCGAGGGATAAGCAAATTCCGGGAATCGGGCCGGCCGGGACAAGAATGGGCTGGATACCCCCAGAGGCCGACAGGAGCACAAAGCGACAAAAGCCGCCGGCCAGCCCCTTGCTTCGGCCGGCCGGCGGCAAGTTCTTCTCAGTCCTGTGGCTTTTCGCGGGCAGTACTTTTCTTGACCCCGGGCAGGTTCCGAATCGTCTCCACCAGGTCTACGCCCGTGAGCGCCTCCACCGCGGCCGGCACCTGGGCAATGATGTTGGCGATATCCTGAGTAATGCGGGAAGCGCCGGCTCCTCCGCCATCCCCTCCTCCCCCACTGATGACGACGATACGCTCGGTGCGGGAGAGCGGTTCGGCGACGGCCGCAGCCACCTTGGGCATGGCCTCGATGAGTTGCTGGATGATGGCCGCCTGATTGTACTTGGCCCAGGCAGCCGCCTTCTTCTCCATGGCCTCGGCTTCGGCCAGCCCCTGCGCGCGGATCACCTCGGCCTGAGCCAGCCCGCGGGCCTGCGTGGCATCGGCCTCGGCCTGGCCGATCGTGCGGATGGCCTGGGCCTGCCCTTCGGCCTGGATGAGGGTCTGGTATTTGGTCGCTTCGGCCAGGGTGCGGATGCGCAATTGCTCGGCCTCGGCCGGCTTGACCACGGTGGCCAGGAGTTCCTTCTCCTTGCGCAGGACCTCCTGCTCCTGGACCTCGATCTGCTTGCGTTTCTCTACCACCTGGACCTGCACCTCCTGCTCCTTCACCGCTTGCTGGGTGATGTTCTGCTGGAGGGTGTAGGCCAGGTCGGCCTCGGCCCGCTTGCGGTCGGCCTCGGCATCGAAGGCGGCCGTCTGCACCTTGTAGTTCTTCTCGGCCTCCTTGATCTTGGTCTCGGCCAGGAGTTCGGCCTCGCGGGATTGCTGCTTGGCCTGGGCGGACCGGATGGCGGCATCCCGCTGGGCCACGGCCTCGCCGATGGCCGCGTCGCGCTTCCGTTCGGCCGTCGGTGTGACCCCCAGGGCTTCCAGGTAGCCCTTCTCGTCGCGTATCTCTTTGACCGTGAAGGAGACGATCTCCAGGCCCATCTTGGCCAGGTCGGCGGCGGAGACCTCCTGAACCTTCTGGGCAAAGGCATCGCGGTCGGAGTTGATCTGCTCTGGGGTGAGGGTGCCCAGGATGGCGCGGAGGTGGCCTTCCAGGGTTTGCAGGGCCACGTTCCTCATCTCATCGGCACTCTTGGAAAGAAATTGCTCGGCGGCGGTGGCGATGGAAACCTCGTCGCCCCTGACCTTGATCTGGGCCACCCCTTCCACCGTCACCGGCACGCCCTCCCTGGTATAGGCCCGGGAAACGAGCACGTCCAGGGTAAGGAGTTCCAGCGAGAGGATGTCCAGCCGTTCCAGGACGGGGATGATGATGGCTCCGCCGCCCTTGACGATGCGAAAGCCACGCCGCACGCGTTGTTTGGTCACCGGGTCGAACCAGTAGTGCGTCCGACCGGAGATGATCATGGCCTGGTTGGGGCCGACCTTGCGGAAGCGACTGGCCAGATACGCCAGGAAGACGATAAGCAGGACCGCCAGGCCGAAGATGATGAAAAAGATGAGAACACCGGACATGGGAGCCTCCTTTCAGTCGACATATCGCAGGTCCACCAAAGCCACGCCATCCACGATGTCGAGCAAAGTGACGGGAGTATCGGCCGGGATCGGCCGGCCGTCTATGGAGCGGGCCGGCGTGGTATAGCGAAAGCCTCGGGCCTCGTAAACCACTTCGCCCAGGCCGTTTTCCGGGATGGAGATGAGAACCCGGGCCGGGGCACTCCGGATCTCCGGCCAGGTAGGGGCACTGCTGACACCGGCTTGAGAGAGGAGCAATCGGTAGAGGAAAAAGACGCCAGCTGCCAGGGAGAAGCCGGCCGGCAAGGCTACCAGCAGGCTGAAGAACGGCCCCAGGCCGAAGAGCCGGCTCCCCAGCAGACCCAAGCCCCCCAACCCGCCCAGGAAAGTGGCCACGATCACGGGATTCCAGGGCAGGAGAGGGGGTTGCTGCGCTTCCCCTTCGGCCGCAAACTCGTGCTCCAGATGGGCCGCATGGCCTGCTTCCACCCCGTGCCCCACATCCGGGGCGTGGCCCAGGTCCACCCCATGCCCCAGGTCGGCCCCATGCCCTAGGTCTCCCCCGTGTTCCAGACCGCCCCCGTGCCCGAAGCCGAAGACGGCCAGGAAGAGAGCATAGAGCAGGCCGGAGGCGAAGAAGCCCAGGTAGGCCCACTCCAGGATGCTCCAGTCAGCAAACCAGTTGGCCATCACTGCCTCCGGCAGGGAAATTCCTGCGGCCTTATTATATCCCAACTCGTTCGAATCGGCCAGCGATGGTATCCTACTGTTCTACGAAAAGCGGCTGAAGGAAGTTGCTCCGCCTACGCCGGCTGTGGTATAATGTTTGCCACGGAACGGCCATAGAGATGGAGGTTGGGCTTTTGCCACGTTCGCGCTCGGTGCGCCGTCTATGGCTTTTTTTCCTTCTGACCCTGGTCGGTCTGGCCGGCCTGCTGACCGACCTTTTTGCCTTGGGGCCGTTCCTTCAGCCGGACCTCCCTCCCCGTTCCACACCCCGCACCCTTCCCCATACCGACCTCAACCCCTATGGGGTCAACATCTTCCTGGACAAAGAGGTGGAGGACTGGAAGAAACGACGCACGATGGAGATGATCGCCGCCGCCGGCATCGGCTGGGTCCGGCAGCAGTTTTCCTGGGCGGAGATCGAACCCCGGCCGGGCGATTTCTGGGATAGGCGCTACAACAAAAGCAGTTGGGAAAAGTTCGACCGCATTGTGGAACTGGCCGAAGAGTATGGCCTGGAGGTCATCGCCCGGGTGGACCGGCCGCCGGAGTGGGCCCGCCCGGCCGGCAGTAACCCCCAGGCCCCTCCCAGCGACCCTCGCACCTACGCCGACTTTATCGGCGAGTTCGTCCGCCACTACCGGGGGCGTATCCATTATATCCAGATCTGGAACGAGCCCAACCTGCATACGGAATGGCGGCAGGGCGCACCGGTGGATGCCCGGGCCTATGTGACGCTCCTGAGGATGGCTTACGAAAGTGCCAAACAGGCCGATCCGAGCGTCCAGATCCTCTGTGCCCCGCTGGCCGTGAACAATGTGGACGACCCCAACCGCCTCTTTCTGAGCGAACTCACCTACCTGGAAGAAATGTACCGGGCCGGCGCCTCCCCCTACTGTGACATCATGAGCGCCAACGCCTACGGCTTCAACGATCCTCCGGATGCCCCGCCCGATCCCAACCGCTTCAACTTTCGACGTGTAGAACTTTTACGCCTGGTCATGGAAAAATACGGGGATCAGGACAAACCTATCTGGTTCAACGAGTACGGCTGGAACGCCGCCCCGTCCCATATACCTGCCGATAAACGGGTATGGGGGCAGGTCAGCGAGGAAGAGCAGGCCCGATGGACCGTTGAGGGGATTCGCTACGCCCGGGAGCACTGGCCCTGGGCTGGGGTCTTGACCATCTGGTACTTTCGTCAGGTCGGCGACATTCCGCCCAGTTCGGCCGAATATTACTTCCGCATGGTCAATGTGGATTTCACCCCGACGCCCCTCCATGAAGCCGTCCGGCGAGAGGCCACGGCCCTAGGAGTAGCCTTCCCCGGATACTATGAGGAAACTGCCGCTCCTCTCCGCCGGCAGGGCGATTGGAACCCACTCTACGGTGCTTCTTGCAGTGCTCGTTCCTGTCTGGCCGGTGACACGCCGGGGAGCCGGCTGGTGCTCGCCTTCTTCGGCACCGACCTGACGCTACGCTTGCGCCGAGGGCCGGACGGAGGACGCTTGCTGGTCAGCGTGGACGGTGTCTCCGGCCGGGGTACTTCCCTGCCCCGCAACGCTTCCGGTCTGGCCTATCTGGAACTCTACAACCCCACCGAGGAATGGGTGGACATTCCTCTCCTCCAGGGGCTGGGGGAACAGTTTCCCCCGCAAGAGCACCGGCTGGAACTCGTCGTCGCCGAAGACAAGGCTTCTTCTTCCGAAGGCCATCTTTGCATTTTGGACGGCTTCGAGGTAGGCGTCCGGCGCTCCTATCTGCTCTTTGGGGTGCTGGCCGGTCTCTTCCTGAGCCTGGGTGCGGCTATGCTGGCCGGATTCCTCCGGGAACTCCGCCTTCCTCCGGTGCCCCGTCCCCGCCCCGTTCCGGTCAACCCCTGGACCCTGCGTCCGGAGCAGGTGTCCCCTCCCACGCAGGAGACACGCTCACCCCCCTCCGAGTCGCCGTAGGTGCTCCACGACCTCGGCCACCGTCTCGTCGGGGGTGGAGGTGCCGGCCGTCACCCCCACCCGTCGCCGGCCGGCCAGCCATTCCGGCCGTATTTCTTCTGCCCGCTCGATGAGGTAGGTGGGGACCCCTGCGGCGGCACAACTTTCGGCCAGATGGCGGGTATTGGCACTGTGCCGCCCGCCCACGACCACCACGGCCTCCACTTCGGCGGCCAGTTTTCGGGCGGCCGGCTCCCGTCGGGCCACCGCCGCGCAAACCGTGTTGAAGATGCGCAGTTCGCGCAGCCGCCCCATAGCCTCCCGGGCCAGGTCCGAGACAAAGGCCCGGTAAACTTCCTCCCGCTGAGTGGTCTGGAAGAGCACCGCCAGGCGGCGATGGGTTTGCCAAGGCAAAGGCAGGCCGCGGCCTCTAGCGTTTTCCCGAGCCTCTTCCAAGGTGCGGCCGGCCACTGCCCCTTCTCCCGCATGTCCCAGGATGCCCCGTACCTCCACATGGTCCGGATCCCCACAGAGGACCACGCCGTACCCTGCTCCGGCCATCTCTTGGGCCAGCCGCTGCACCCGCTCCACCAGCGGGCAGGTGGCATCCAGCAGGGCCAGCCCCCGCTTCCCGGCCTCTGCAAAGACCTCCGGTGGAGCCCCATGCGCCGTCACCATCGCCACCTGCTCCGGGCCGACCTCCTCCAGACGATCCACCACCTCAACGCCCAGCCGATGCAGCCGCTCTACCACCTGAGGATTGTGCACCAGGTCCCCCAGGGTGCGGATGGCCTTCCCCTCCCGGGCGGCTTTCTCGGCCATCTCCACCGCCCGTCGCACCCCGTGGCAGAAGCCCATCTCCTCTGCCAATACGATCTCCACCGTATTCCTCCGCCCCACTTACCGCTTATCGGCCCCTGCCGGATTCGTCGTTCCTCCAGGAATCGGGGGACAGAAGCGGCAGGCGCACCGTGAAGGTGCTGCCCTGGCCCGGCCGGCTCTCCACCACAATATCGCCCCCATGTTCTTGGGCGATCCAGCGGGCGATGGGAAGGCCCAGCCCCAATCCCGTCCGACGCACCCGCCGGCCATCGCTTTCGCCCCGGTAGAAGCGTTCGAAGATGTGGGGTAGATCCTGGGGGGCGATACCTATCCCGGTATCGGCAACCGAAAGGCAAGCCCAGGAATCCTCCCGGTAGAGCGAGAGGGTAACTGTCCCACCGGCCGGCGTGTACTTCAGGCTGTTGTCCACCAGATTCAGGAGGAGTTGTTTCAACTGGTCGGCATCGCCCAGCACCTGAACCTGGTCTTCGTTCCCCAGGCGTACCTCCACCCCCTGGGCCAGGTGGCGAGCCTCCCGATAAACCTCCAGGAGCAAGCGGTCCAGTTCCACCGGCCGGCGCTCCGGATGGATTCCGGCTTCGGCCCGGGCCAGCGTCAGGAGGTCCGTCACCATCCGTGTGAGCCGGCTGACCTCCCGTTCGATGTCGGCCAGCGACTCCCGGAGCATCTCCGGATCCTCCTGGGCCCCGCGCAAAAGTACCTCCAGGTTGCCCCGGATAGCCGCCAGTGGAGTGCGTAGTTCATGGGATACATCGGCGATAAAGCGCTGCTGGGCCTGGAAGAGGCGCTGCAACCGCTCCAGCATCTCGTTAAAGGTGAGCACCAGGCGGCCGACCTCATCCCGCGTCCGCGGTGGAGGAAGGCGCTCCCCCAGGTCCTCGGTGGCGGCGATACGCCGGGCCGTCTCGGTGACGTGGGCAACCGGTGCTAGGGCCCGGTGGGATAGAAAGATGCCACCCAGGATGGAAAGGAGCAGGCCGATCCCTCCGCCGATCAAGAGGATTTCCAGAAGGCGCTGTAACGTCTCATCCACCGAACGCAGCGGCATGGCTACCTGAAGGACGCCGGCCGGTCGGCCCTCGAAGGCGATGACCTCGCTGCGCATCTGTAGACGGACGTTTCCTGCCTGGACAATACGCATATCCACCTGCCCCTGGAGCACCTTCTGCCAGTCCTCGGCCGGCAATACCGGCAGGGTGCGGTTGCGCAGGTTGGCCGAGGTGGCGGCCACGATGCCGGCCGGATAGCGCACCTGGACAAAGATGCTGGGGGAGGCAAAGACATCGAGTGGAGGTAGCGTAACGACTTCCTGCCAGTTGAAAGGAGTGATGGCCACCCGTCGCCGGGCTCCGGCCTGGACTTCCTGCGCCGTCTCCGCAAGGGTTCGGTCCACCTGAGACAGCAGGCTGTTCTGGAGGACGGCGTAGAGGATGCCGCCAAAGGTGGAAAGAAGCAATACCAGAAGACCGCTATACCAGAGGAGCAGCCGCAACCGGATGGACAAATCATTCCTCCCGGAGCACATAGCCCACGGAACGCACTGTCTGGATGAGCCGTTTCCGGCCTCCGGCCTCCAGTTTTTGGCGCAGGTAACGCACGTAAACGTCCACGATGTTGGATTCGGGGATGTCGTCCTGGTAACCCCAGATGCTTTCCAGAATCACATCGCGGGTCAGGACCTGGTTGGGATGGCGCAGGAAGAGTTCCAGCAGATCGAACTCGCGGGCGGTCAGGTGAATAGGCCGGCCGGCGCGTTCCACCGTGCGGGCTTTCGGGTCGAGCGTCAGGTCGGCATAGGTGAGCCGGGGAGGCTCTTCCCGCCGGTGGCGTGCCCGGCGTAGCAGGGCCCGGATACGGGCCAGCAGTTCAATGAAGGCGAACGGTTTGACCAGATAGTCGTCGGCGCCGCTCTCCAGGCCGGCTACCCGATCCAGTACCCGGTCGCGGGCAGTAAGCATGAGGATGGGCAATTCGGGGTCGCGCCTTCGGAGGTCTTCGCAAACGGCGATTCCATCCATGCCGGGCAACATAATGTCCAAAATCACCAGGTCCGGTGGATCGTGCGCGGCCAGGGTCAGCGCCGTTTCCCCATCCGGAGCCGTAGAGACCCGGAATCCCTCGAAGGTCAGGCCTCGGCGAAGGTAGCCGAGGATTTCGGGCTCGTCATCCACGATCAAGATATGTCGGCGACTTTCTTTTTCACCCATCGTTTCCTCCTTACGCTTCTCATTTTACCACAAACGGCGGCGGACGTCTTGTGGATACCCCACCTATCCCCCCAATCCTTTGTTTCGGTGGTCTTCTCTCGGCGAACTTGCCCGATCCGAGCTTTCCCGACTCTCCAAGGGTAACCTCGCTGTAATCTCCAGGGCTTGCCGGCCGAACCAGCGAAGCCTAAAATAAAGTTGTCTGAAAAACCGCCGGAGGAACAATATGACCCTGATCACACGGATCGAAAAAACCTTGCCGGCAGAAGTCCGTCTGGCCGAAGATAACGCCGCCCTCCTTCAGGTGATGGGCATCGTAGCCGTCCACCTGCTGGCCTCGCCTGGGGCCGGAAAGACCCATCTGATTCTCCGCACGGCCGAAAGTCTGGGCCGACGACTGCGCCTGGGCATTGTCCAGGCTTCCCTTTCCATGTCTCCTTCTCCCCTGGACAAACTGGACCTTCCCTGCGTTCAGATCCACACCGGCGGACGTCCCAACCTGGACGCCAGTATGCTTCGGGAGGCTCTGGAACAACTCCCTCTGGCCGACCTGGACCTGCTGCTTATCGAGGATATCGGCACACTGACCTCGCCCTCGGAACACCCGCTGGGTGTCACCCTGCGCGTCGTAGTGACCAGCCTGCCCGAGGGCGAGGATTGTGCCTCACGCTATCCGGAGCCTTTTGTCCATGCCGATGCCATCGTCCTGAATAAACTAGACCTGCTTTCGGCGCTGGAATTCGACCGGGCACGTTTTCAACGGGCCGTGCATCACCTGAACCCGAAGGCTCCGCTTTTTGAGGTCTCCTGCCGCACCGGAGAAGGGTTGGAACAGTGGGAGACCTGGCTTCAGGAAGAGGTGCAGAAGCGCCGCCGCTGAATATTGCCGCCCGTTAGCACTCTGCCGATCCTGCTTCAGACCCATCTGAATCGGTACGGGACAGCGCTCCATGTCGTCCAGGCAGGCCGGAATTTCCCTACAGTTTTTGGGATCTTTTCAAGGGCTGAGAGCCTGTCATAGATCCTCCGGACGGTGCGTGCGTTTTGCCGAGAACAAGGGAACGTGGTATAATAAGAATAGTAAGGTTATTCACGTTCGAGGGGGTAAAAATGTCTACCGAACAGCCGCTCTATGGATTGACTGCCGAGTTGTATCGGGCTGTGGTTTCCCTGGTGGATGACCGGATGGCCGAGATTCGGGTCGTCCGGGAAGACTTTGACCGCCTGACCGCCACCGTCCAAGCCCTGGCCGAGGCCCAGAAGCGCACTGAGGAGCGGGTGAACGAACTGGCCGAGGCGCAGAGGCGC
>DAOUAK010000144.1:0-2967 GCA_034433695.1 Chloroflexia bacterium | reverse complement strand
TCACCTGGCGCGCATGGCCGACTACCCGGAGTCGCGCCTCACCTTTTTCCTGGTGGCCGTCGCCGTGGTGATGGCCACCGTCGTACTCCTCGGGGAGGCCTGGCGGGCCCGGCTGGGGCGCCGTGGCCGCCGCGCCCAGGTGGGCGTAGCCCGGTGGCTCCTTCCTCTGGCCCTGACGGTGCTCTTTCTGCTCCTCCTTTTTTCTTATGGCCGGGCCTACCATTCCCGCTACTATATCCAACTGGTCGTGCCTCTGGCGCTTCTGGTGGCGGTGGGGGTGGGGTTGTTCCGGGAAGGATGGCGGGACTGGCCACGTTGGGGGCGGGGTCTGGCTGGAGTTTTCCTGCTGGTCCTGCTCCTCTTTGCCCTTCCCCTGCTAGAGGAGCAACGCCGGGCCGGCCTGGAGGTAGAATACGATGGCCTGGGACGGGGGTATGTCTACGGGCCGGTCGGGGAGGCGCTCCGGGGGAACGTGCCGGAGGGGACGACGGTGCTGTCCCTGGACCCGGGCTATGCGCTGATGGCCGACCGGCCGCCGGCCCGTTTGCCGGACGGTACCTATCTGGTGGACGGCTCGGGCTTTTTGTTCTACCGGGCCCTGGGGATCGGGAAGATGGGATGGAAAGAAGTCTGGGAGGCGGCGCAGCGGTTGCCCCGGGTGATCGAGCCGGCAGAGATCGAAGAGAAACGCAAGGAGATCCTGCATCGGCCGGAGGCGCAGGATGCGATCGTCTCGGCCCTGTACGGAGCGGGGGCGGCGGTCATCGACCTGCGCATCGCGGCCGATGCCCAGGCGCCGGCGATGACCCCGCAGACGCAGGAACTGGTGAAGACGCGGGGGCGGCAAATCTTCTCGCGGGAATACACCGAGGCCTATCTGGTGGAGCGGCGGCCGTTTTTGGGGCATTGTGCCGGCCTGGGCTTGTGGGATGTGAATTTGCGCGGGCTGTCTTCCGATGGGCAATGGCGGAGGTCGGCCCTGCGGGGCGAGGTGCTGGAGGTCTCTCCGGGCGAAGTGGTACAGGTCTCGCTGTACGAGTATGTGGAAAGCCCGCCCTCCGGTCCGTTGAAGGTAAGCCTGGAACTGTGGGATGAGCGGGGGAGTGTGGAGGGGTATGTGCGGGGGAATTTGCACGGCAATGGGGAATGGACGGCCGGTTGGGTGTACCAGGATCATTATAACCTCCCGATTCGGCCGGACATCCGGTTAGGGGAGTACCGGTTGCATCTGGTTTTGCTGGACGATGCCGGGAAGCCCGTCCCCTGGGAGGGCGGAGAGGGCCGGCTGTTTCTGGGATGGGTGAGGGTGGTGCGGTGAGATTCTGGCGCGAAGAAGCAAAAATCTTGTGGAAAAGCGTGCGGGAGCCGGCCTTTTTGCTGGTCGTTGGGTTCTGCCTGGTAGCCTATGGGGTAGTCCTGCACTTTCCCTTTGTGCTGGACCTGGATATAGGGGCCGGTCTGGAGCCGCCGCGGATGAATAGTTTCGACCACCTGATTGGGAGGACCCTGGAGGAAAGGGTGGGCCGGCCTTATGAAGCGGCCTTTCTGGAGGGGTTCTATGTGGAGGAGCGGCTGGGAGAAGAGACACTGCGCTGGAGCGAGCCGGAGGCGTACTTGCGGATCGGAGGAGTGGCCCCAGGGCCGCATCTTTTGCGTTTGCGGATGCGAGGGGCCTCGGTGGGAGGCAAGACCCGACTGGAGGTTGGGGGACACCTTCTGGCCGAACTTTCGCCGCCGACCTCGTGGTACGTCTATGACTTTGCACTGGACCCCGGTCTCTGGGGTGGCGACTTTCTGATCGTGCACCTTTCCAGCACCCCGGTTCGTCCCGGTGGAGAGGATACGCGCCTTCTGGGGGTAGGGCTGGATCGGGCGACCTGGATGGGGTGGGAGTATGGCCGGCGGCTTTATCCGGCGCCGTTGGCACCGGTTCTGGCCGGTGTGGTGGCGCTGCTCTATCTGGGGCTGCGCCGGGCCGGGTTGGGGAGCAGGTTGGCGGGAGGGGGCTCCTTCTTGATGGGGATAGCGTTGCTGGCCGGGTTGCTGGTGGCGCGGCCCTTTACGGCGGCCTATGCCGGCGGCCTTCTTACGGCGGCGGCGATTTCCTATCCGTTGCTTGTTGTGGTAGGGCGTGCCGCGGCTGTTCTTCTACGTCGGGGTCGGGTTTTCCCCGAGGAGCGGACCGGGTCATTTCTGGCCGTACTCTTTTTGGTGCTTTTTCTGCTCCGTTTTGGAGGGGCCCTTTCTCCGCGCTATGCTGCCCATGACGCCCCTTTCCACGTCAACCAGTTGCTTTTTGCCGAGCGGGGCATGCTCTTTGTTCCGCATGTTTCCATCGAGGCGCATTTGATCCCCGACCCTTACCCGAGGGCGTTCTATGTGCTTCTGGCGCCGCTCGGCCTGCTGGTAGAAAATCGGGAAGTTCTGCTGGCTCTGGTCCTGGCCGCACTGGGAAGCAGCGAGGTTTTCCTTCTATGGTTCCTGGCGCGCCAGGTAGTGGATGAGCGGGCCAGCCTATGGGTTGTCCTGCTTTATACGGCTTTTCCGATCGGCTGGGGGGCGTACTGGAGCGGCATCTATACCAACCTTTTCGCCTCCTGGCTGGTTTTGCTGGTAGCGGTGGGTGTGGTGCTGGTCTTTCAGCGGAGGGTTTCGACATCGTGGGGGTTATGGGTACCCATGTGGGCGCTTTTCCTTCTGGCGCATTTCGGGATGCTTATCCTGTGGATTCCCGTGTTGCTGCTTTGGGGGCTTGTGCTCTATCGGTGGGGCGGAGCCCGTCAACGGCAGGCCCTGCGCCGACTGTTGCTGGCCTTGCTGGGGGCAGCGTTGCTTTCCATTGTGCTTTATTACAGTGCCTTTGCCCAGTTTTTCAGCACGATGGTTGGAATCCCTTTCTCTTCCGAGGGAACGGGCATTTCGCCGGAGCGGACGAGGGCAGAACTGGAGGTCTGGTGGCGGTGGGGA
>DAOUAK010000143.1:0-4190 GCA_034433695.1 Chloroflexia bacterium | reverse complement strand
GGCCAGCGACGTCAACGGCGATGGCTATACCGACATCGTTGTCGGCGCGCCGGATTTCCCCGGCGGAAACAGGCAAGGTAAGGTTTATCTCTACCTGGGGGCTTCAATGGGGCCCTCCCTGGTCCCCGACTGGACGGCGACCGGTGAAAGTGGGGCGGATGATTTTGGCTTCTCTGTGGCTTCGGCTGGGGATGTGAACGGCGATGGACACGGTGATATCCTGATCGGGGCGGTGGGCTGGGCCGCCGGACAAGGCCAGGTCCGCCTGTATCTGGGGGCTATGCCCGGCCTTTCCCCCACCTTGGTCCTGACGGCCACCGGCGAAGGGGCCGGGGATGCCTTCGGTCGCTCTATCGCTACCGCCGGCGATGTCAACGGCGATGGCTACGCCGATCTCCTGATCGGGGCCCCGGATTTCCCCGCCGGTGCCGGGCGGGGCAAGGTTTACCTGTACCTGGGCACTTCCTCCGGTCTTTCCCTTACCTTGGCCTGGGCGGCCGTCGGCGAGTATATCGGGGATCGCTTCGGCAGCACCGTGTCCACGGCCGGCGACGTCAACGGCGATGGCTATGCCGATATCTTGATCGGAGCCAGGGGCTATCCGGCTGGGAGTGAACAAGGCAAGGTGTACCTCTATTGGGGTTCTCCCTCCGGGCCTCTGCCCACCGCGGCTTGGACCGCCACCGGCGAGTACCCGGATGACCTCTTCGGCTCTGCCATTGCTTCGGCCGGCGATGTCAACGGCGATGGCTACGCCGATGTCCTGATCGGGGCCCCGGGCTTTCCTTTTGGCCTGCTCCGCGGCCGAGGTTACCTCTATTGGGGTTCGTCTTCCGGCCTTTCCTCCGGTCCGGCCTGGACGGCCACCGGCGAGAACAACGGGGATTCCTTTGCTTTCGCCATGTCCCTGGCCGGCGATGTCAACGGTGATGGCTATAGCGATGTCCTCATCGGGGCGCCGGATTTCCCCGCCGGTGTCGGGCGGGGCAAGGTTTACCTCTACCGGGGTGCTTCACCAGGGCCTTCCTTCGTCCCCGACTGGACGGCAACCGGCGAAAATGGGGCAGACCGGTTCGGTTCCTCCGTGACTATGGCCGGAGATGTTAGCGGTGATGGCTATGCCGATCTCCTCGTTGGCGCCGCAGGCTTCCCCAGCGGGAATGAGCAGGGCAAGGCCTACCTCTACACGGGTTCTTCTTCCGGACCTGGCCCGGCTCCGGACTGGGAGGTTACCGGGGAAAATGCCGGGGATACCCTGGGTTGGGCCGTGGCCGGGGCCGGCGATGTCAACGGCGACGGCTATGCCGATCTCCTCGTCGGGGCGCCGGGTTTTCCCGCCGGAGCCGGTCCGGGCATGGCCGGCCTCTATTACGGCAACAGGGGTGGTGGACGGCTGGTCCTGGCCCGGCCATCTCGCGGCGATGGCAGCGGGATACCGGTACAACCCTGGGGACTGGCCCACGCCCCGGACGGTTTTGTTGTGCACGCCTGGGCTACCGATCCCCTGGGCCGGGGCCGAGTCAAACTTCAACTCCAGGTTTGCCCTTCTGGGCAACCTTTTACCGCCACGGCCTGCATTACCCATACGGCAACGACCTGGAGCGATGTTACCACCGCCACCTCCGGTGTCCTCCTCACCGAGACCGTTACCGGTCTGACGCCCTATATCCTTTACCGCTGGCGGGTGCGGGTGCTCTATGCCCCCCAGCATGTCCTCGAACCGGGCATTATCCCACCTCCCCATCCTGCCCATGGTCCCTGGAGGCGATCTCTGGCCCAAACCCTGGAAGCGGATCTGCGCACCTCCTGCACTTACAGCATGACCCTCACCCCTACCGTAGATGCTCGCTTCGGCCATCCCCGCGAACCCGTTACCTACACGCTTTGGCTGACCCATACCGGGGATTGCACCGACACCTTTACGCTGACGGTGGAGGCCGGCTGGCCGGTGGAAGCCCCTTCCACGATAGGGTTAGGGCCGGGAGAAAGTACGGCCGTGGTGATCACGGTAACCATCCCGGCCGGCACCCCGGACGGTGCATCCGATGTGGCTACCCTGACCTTTACCTCGCAGGGTAACCCGGCGATTACGACCAGCAGTGTGTTGACCACAACGGCGGTCGTAGAGGAATGGCGGATTTATTTGCCGATACTCATGAGAAACGATAACCCATAACGTACTTCTGCTTTGCCACCTTCGGCCAAACTCTAGATGCCAAAGGCCCGGCGCGGCCGGGGACGCGCGCCGGGCCTTTTGACCTGCCGCTAGTAGGAGCGAAACACCAGCGGCAGGTAAATCTGGAACCGACCGACGGCCGGCCGTATCCAGGCAATCGTCTCTGCCGAATCGCCGGCTGCCGGGTCGGCCTGAGAGACGGCCTGTACGGTCACCGCGCTCCAGTCGCCGGGGGCGGCTCCCTGCGGCACCGTCAGGAAAACCGTCAGGGTGGCGTTGCCGATCGCCTCGACGGTCACCTGGTCGGGAAGGCCACCCAGTCCCCAGCCGGCCGAATCGGTCGCGGTCAGCGTATAGGTTTCGGTGACCGGGCTGGCGTTCAGGAGGATGAACTCCAGTGCTGTCACCTGCCCCGGCACCACTTCGACAAGATCGGGCCCGACCAGCGAGACCTGGCGCAGGACCCGGGCCGGCCCGGTGATCACGTCCGAACCGAACAGGGCAAAGAGGGGTGTGCCAAGGTCGAGCCAGACCGCGTCGGCGTAGAGGTGCACCTGTCCGCCGGCCTGCACGAGCAAAGTGCTGTTCCCGCTTAGGTTAATCATCCCTCCGGCACCTACGGCCAGAGTTATGTCCCCGCTGGCCGAGATAACCTGGCCGTCGAGGTCGCGCAGGTCCAGGACCCATCCGTCCCCACCGTAGAGGAGAACATCTCCACCCGTGATGCTTGTCCCCTCTCCGATGAACGAGATCGTCCCTGGGTCGATGCGGATATCGCCCTCGCGGCAACGACGTCCGCCGGCCGAAGGGGTGCCCGGAAGGCCGGCACTGTAAGTGCCACCGAGGAAAACACGGGGCAAGGCCATCAGGGTCAGGTTGCCGCCGCAACCGGCATCCTGCGGGACGGTGGCTCCGGGGTTGCCGCTTCCGCCGTTTCCGGCAGAGATCGTGCCGCTGTTGAGCAAAAAGCCCTGGAAGGTAAAGTACTTGCCCCAGACCTCGGCGTTGCCGCCGTTGCCGCCGTGGGCAGTAGCCAGGTTATCGGTGGTGTTGCCGCCGTCGCCGGCGCGGATCGTGCCCAGGTTGGTCGTGTTCTCGCCCAGGATGAAGGCGTCCCCGCCGTCGCCGCCGCACTGATCCCCATCGCCGCCGTCGCCGGCGCGGATCAGGCCGTAGTTGTCCAGAGGCTTGCCGCTCAGGAGCACGTCACCACCGGGGCCGCCGCCCTGGCCGGGCAGGCCGTTCCCCCCATCGCCGGCCCGAATGATGCCGTTCACGTCGTTCCACAGCATCGTGTTCGGCGAAGGGATCCAGGTGATGTCGCCGCCGCGGCCCCCGTTCTGCCCGTTCCCCGCCTGGATCGTGCCGTTGTTGTAGGTCTGGGCAGCGGAAACGATGATGCTTGCGCCTGGGGTGCCCCCCGTGCCGTTGCAGGCCGGGTGGAAGTTCGGGCGGATCGGCTGCATCGCCCCGCCCAGCATCCCGGCAGCCGCGCCGATCCAGCCGCTATTAGAGAAGACTCCAGTGGCCGTGATGACCAGCGGGGCGCCGGCCGGTCCGTGCAGCGTCCCCCGGTTGATCAGGGAATCCACTTCCAGCGCGGCCGAAGCCGTGATCACGTGGCCGGCGTGAATCAGCACGACATCGGTCACCGCCGGTACCCGCCCCAGGTCCCACGTGGCCGGGTCGCTCCAATCCCCACTGCCGGCCGATTCGATCGTCGGCGTGAGCGGCGGCAGGGAAATGGGGATTCTAAAGATCAGGCTTGCCCCCTCCCCGGATTCTACACCATGGCCTCCCACCCAAACTTGGAGCACCTTGGTCCCCGGCGTCGTCCAACTGAACGTCTTGGTGGCCGACAGACCCGCGCTGACCGTGAACGGCTGGTCGGTCACGAACCAGTAGTGCTGCATGGGGGTGGTCAAGGTGGGTGGCCATACGGTGAGGGTAAAGGAATAAGCCGCGTCCAGTTTCCCCGTCGTCGGCCCGGTCAACGAAAGGACCGGGGTCTGCT
>DAOUAK010000142.1:0-6781 GCA_034433695.1 Chloroflexia bacterium | reverse complement strand
ACGCCGCCCACTTTGTCGAGGTGGTCCGGGAACACCTGGGGAGTTACTACCGGCGTAGCGGCCGGCCGGGCATCATCGTCGCCGCCTACGATACCGAACTCTTCGGCCACTGGTGGTTCGAGGGCCCTCTCTGGATGAAGGAAGTCCTCTCCCGCCTCAGCCGCGACCCCGAGGTGGCGCTCACCACCGCCGGCCAGTACCTGGAGGAATATCCTCCGGAGGAAGCCATCGTCCTCCCGGAAAGTTCCTGGGGCAAGGGCGGAGACCATTCCACCTGGCTGAACCCGGATACGGAATGGATATGGCCGCTCGTCCACGAAGCAGAGCGGCGGATGGAAGGCCTGGTCGCCCGCTTCCCCGATGCCCAGGGGGAGCGCCTGGAGGTGCTCAAGCAGGCCGCCCGGGAGTTGCTCCTCCTGGAAAGTAGTGACTGGCCCTTCCTCATAGACACCCGGCAGGCGGCCGAATATGCCACCAACCGCTTCCAGGGACACCTGGCGCGCTTCAACCGCCTGGCCCTGTTGGCCGAGAAGGAAACCCTGGACGAGGAAGACCGGACCTTTCTCCGGGAATGCCAGCGCCTGGACAACCCCTTTCTGAACATAGATTACCGCCTCTTTGCCGCCCGGGAGGGGCAGGCCGGGTGAAGGACCGTCTGGCATATCACCTCATCGGGTACTTTTCCGGCAAATCCCGGCATACCTGGGTTAAACGTTTTCGGCCGGCCCGAAGCAGTCGAATACCCGCTTTCCTCTTCGACCTGGGTAACTTTCTTCGGCAGGCCTTCTTCGGCTGGCCGTTCCTGGGTCTTTTCCTTGCTACCCTGCTCGTTGTAACGGTAGCCTACCAGTTTGACACGAGTTACGAAGTCGAGGTGGGTGGCTACTACGACCGGGTCTATGTCCAGGGTTTCCACGAACGCGAAAATCCTGCCCCAGAGGAAGGGACATCGGAGCACTTCCGGTGGAGCACGGATCAGGCGGTCCTGACCTTCCCAGGTGTAGGAGCCCGGGGACGCTGGCTGCTCCTGCGGATGCACGGAACCCGGCCGGCCGGATTGCCCCTGCCGGAGGTACACCTCTTTGCCTGCGGCCATCTTCTGGCCCAGACACGCGCCGGCCCGGCATGGCAAGAGTACCGGCTATGGCTCCCGGCTTCGACCTGCGCCGATGGGACGGTCAGGCTTGAACTGGAGGCGGACACCTTCAGCCCGGCCCGCTCCGGCACCGGCAACGACCCCCGCGAACTCGGTGTGGCCGTGAGCCGGGCCGTACTTTTGCCGGCCCAGGGCTTCCTCTCCCCCGGCGGGCCGGCCTGGGACCAATGGGGATGGAGCCTCCTCTTTGCCGTCTCCCTCTACCTGGGCTTGCTGTGGCTCGGATGGAAGCCGCCCTGGGCTGCCCCGGTCGCGTCCCTCCCCCTATTTCCCCTGGCCTGGGGGCTGGCCGCCCACCGCCTCTGGACGACGATCTATACTTCCCGCCTGGCCACCGTGGCGCTCCTGGGTCTCTTCCTGCTTCCGCTCGTGGGAACGCTCTTCCGGCGTGTCCTGGCCTGGGGAAAGGTGTCCATCGGGGAGAAGTCGTTCCGCCTTCTTCTCGCCGCCTTCTGGGTCGGTTTCCTTCTCAAGACTGGTGGACTCTTCTACCCTTTTAGTGTAGCCATTGACCTGCGCTGGCACCTCCAGCGGGCTGCCGAGATCGTAGACGGCCGCCTGGCCGAACTCTACCGCCCAGGAGCCTTTTCCGAGTCGGTGATGCCGGAGGAATGGGGGGAGGAAAAACCGCTGATCCCTTACTCGCCCTTCTACCACCTGACGGCCGCCCTCTTTTTCTTTCTGCCCTGGCGTCCCTACGACACGGCCAACGTCCTGAGCGTCCTCCTGGACCTCAGCCGGCCTCTTCTCATCTACTTCCTGGCCCGTCGCCTGGGATGGGACGAACGGACCGGGGTCTGGGCCGGCCTCCTCTACGCCCTCCTCCCGGCCACCTTCCTCCTCCACTCCTGGGGCAACGTGCCCACCACCACCGGCCTCTGGTGGACTCTGGCGGCCACCTGCTACCTGGTCGGCGCCTGGGAACGGCTGCGCCACATCCGTACCTGGGCCGGCCTGGTCTTTTTCCTGCTGGGGGCGCTCCTTTACTACACCGTGGCCGCCGCCTTCCTGGTCGTCTTCCTGGGCATCCTCCTGGCCGGGCTGGCGCTGAACGGCCGGGGGATCCGCCCTCAGCCGCTGGGGGCGGTAGCGCTGGCCCTGCTTACGGCGGCCGGCCTGGCCACAGCCATCTACTACGGGCAGTACATCGGCCCGATCGCCACGGAGACGGTCCCGCGCCTGCTCGAATCGCTCCGCCAGGGTGGCGTAGGACTGGGCGTGCGGCCGGTTTCCTGGCCAGAATACCTGCTTCAACACCTGGTCCGCCTGAGCAGCCTCTCCTACGGCCTGATCGGGCCGGTAGTGCTGGCCCTGGGGGGCGTTTTCTTCCGCTGGCCGGCCGGGGAAAAAGGCGCAATATTTATGTCATCAGCATTGCGCCGCGGGGTGCTCCTGGCCTGGTTCGGTACGGCCCTGCTCTTTTTCCTCATCGGCTTTCGGGTGGATATGGTGGATAAGGAAATCTGGTTTGTCCTCCCGGCACTGGCCCTCTGTGCCGCAGTGACGCTGGAGCGGCTCTGGCGCTGGGACAGGGCCGGCCGCATCCTGGTCGTCGGGTTCCTCCTCTTCCTGGCCATGGCCGCGCTCTATACCTGGGTCTTCCGCCTGAGCAGCGTCACCCAGGAGTGGACGGCCCACGATGCCCGCATCGTCGGAGAGGGATGGGGAGCAGTGCTCCGGCTGGCCCGGCAGATATTGTGGAAGTTTTCTCAAATTTGACAAGGGGAACGGGCTTGGGTAAAGTATAAAGCGGCCGGGATGGACCGGGCACTTGGCCGATTCTAAGGAGGTCCCCATGCTGGAAAAAATTGCCGTCTACCGCCGGTTGGTCAAATTGAACGATGGCCAGGCCGTCCTGCTGCGGCCGCTGACACGAGAGGACCGCGAACTTCTGGTTGCCCTTTTCCGCACCGCCACTCCCGAGGATCGCCGTTTCCTCAAGCACGACATCACCGACGAGGCCCTGGTACGCTCCTGGGCCGACGATATAGATTACCAGCGGGTCCTACCGATTGTGGCCGAAGCAGGAGGACGCATCGTCGGCGAGGCCACCCTGCACTTTGGTAAGCGGTCCACCCGGCATGTGGGCGAGGTGCGCATCTACCTGGAGCCGGCCATCCGGGGCCGCGGCCTGGGTACGATCATGCTCAAGGAACTCATCGCCCTGGCCCGCCAGGCCGAACTCCAGTACCTCCTGGCCCAGATCGTGCTGGACCAGACCGAGGTGATCAAGGCCTTCCAGAACCTGGGCTTCAAGATGGAAGCCACCATCCGGGATTATTTTATGACGGAGGATGGGAAAACCCACAACGTGGTCATCCTGATCCTTCCCCTCCTGACCGAGACCCGCTACGAGTTCTAAGGAGGCGGCGCCTCTCCTGCATGGCCGCCCAGGCTGCCCGCACCTGAGCCCGGGCTTCCTCCGGCCGGCCACTGTTGTCAATGACCACATCGGCCCGGGCGACCTTCTCCTCCTGTGGCGGTTGGGCGCGGATGCGCAAAAGCGCCTCCTCATGGCTCAACCCCCGATATTCCGTCAGACGGCGCAGTTGTTCCTCCTCCGGACAGGTAACCACCCAGACCTCGTCGCAGCGCTCTGCGATGCCGGATTCGATGAGTTTGATGGCATCCACGACCGCCACCTCCTCCCGTACCCCGGCCAGCCATTCCTCGGTGCAGGCCAGCACGGCCGGATGGACGATGGCCTCCAGCCGGGCCAGCGCCTTTGGATCCGAAAAGACGATCCCTCCCAGCACCCGGCGGTCAACTTCCCCATCCGGCCCCAGGATACCCGTCCCAAAGGCGGCCACGATGTCCTCGTACACCTTTGTCCCCCGCTGCATCGCCCGGTGGGCCACCTGGTCGGCATCGAGCACGGCCGCACCCAGGCGGCGGAGTTCGCGCAGCACCGTGCTTTTGCCACAGGCAATGTTGCCGGTCAGGCCGATGAGGTAGGGACGGGACATCTTTCCCCTCAGGGTGTCGGTGGAGGATAAAGGGGTTCCGGGGAAGGCTTCCGCCGTACCGGGAGGGGGAAGCGAGAGCGAATCTCGTCGTATAGAAGCGGGTTGGGCTGAAGGATGATCTCCCGGCCGGGCTGCCATTCTACCGGGCAAAAAGCGCCGTTCACCCAGATTGAGCCTGCCTCCGTCCACTTTTCCCCGTATGCGGAGAGTATCTCCCTCGGCACCGGCCAGGCCACCGGATCGGCCAGGCGGCCGGGAAAATCGTCCAAGGGAGCCGTCAGGGTGAAGCGGACGGTGGCTTCGTCCAGGGCCACCACCCCCAGGGGCACGGTTTCATCTCCCTGAGCGCGCTCCCGTGCCCCGGCGATGGGGTAGAGGAGTTCGGCGTGGGGAGCGCCGGTCTCCGGGCGCAGGGCCCGTTCGATGGCAAAGACGACGTCGGCAGAAGTGACCTCCCTCTGGGTATAATAGGTGTCCACCCCGGAGCCGGGAGAGCAGCGCACCCAGGGGATTCCCCGGCGCAGGTGGAAGGTATAGACCAGGCCGTCGGCGGAGACCTCCCACGATTCGGCCAGGACCGGCACGACCTTCCGGGCCTTTTCGTCCCACAGGGTCAGGCCGAGGAAAAGGAGGCGAGGAACGGTGGCATCCTCGGCCAGCGCCGGGTCGAGGATGCCGTTCGGTTCCGACAACGCGTAGACCTGGGCTAAAAACGGAAGAGAGTGTTCGGGCCCCGGGTAAGGGAAAAGAGGAATCCGAGAGACGATGAGCGGGGGAGCGAGAGGGGGAGAGGTAGGGCTCGGAGTGGAAGTGGGCATGGGAGAGGGGCCGGCCGGCTTTTCCTCCTGCGTATGCTGCACGATCAACGCGGAAAAGAGGGCCAGCCCCAGGACGGCCAGGACGCCGAAAAAGACCAGCGTTTGGAGCCATCGTTCGCGGCGTTCTCCCTTCATCGGGCCGTTGCCTCCCGAACCATCACTTCCGGCCCAAAGCCCAGTTGTTGCAAAAGTTCGTTCCAGGCGGCGATAGGAATGACCCCGCCCGAGGCCTGGTCATGCCCATAGCCGAAGTAACCCTCGGCCACGTCCAGGTCTATGGAACGGAAAAAGTCGAGCAGGTTGTATTGCCCCGAACTTCGGGCACTGAAGGTAACCCGGCCGGGGAGATATCCCTCGTTGGCGACGATAACGATGTAGCGGGGCAGGCGGGTCCGCCAGATCTGGGCCACCAGCGGGTGGATCAGGCAGGGGCTGTTCACCCGCACCAGGGCCACCTCCCGGCTGAAGACGGGGGCCGCCTTTTTCCCTTCGTTGAAAGCGGCATTGACCTCGCGGCGGTAGGCCCACAGGCGTGCCCCCTCCGGAGTGCTTTCATCGGCGATGTCGCGGGGATGTTGGGCCTTCAGGATGGCCTGGAGGGCCGTCTCCGTATCGTGAGCGGCGCTCCTCCGGGCTGCGTTGACCAGGGTGGTAGCCTCGCGCAGCCATTTGGCCGTGTAGCGCTTTCTGACCGCCGGAAGGAGGGCGAACGGAGCATCGTCCCCCAGGTCGCTCAGGGTGCCCATGGCCGCCACCCAATCCAGGTCATCCACCGGAGCGACGGAAGCGGCCAACCACCAGGCCAGGAGGGAAGAGTTGGGGATAGGCTGCCAGGTATAGGAAGAGATCAGCGCGCCGCCCTCAGGAACACCCAGGGGGCGGTGATGGTCCACAAAAAGGGTAGGGACGCCGGGGAGCACCGGGTCGGCCTTGCAGCCCAGGTCCACCACAAGGAGGAAGGATGGGGCGGCCTCTTCGAGGGCCTGGCGAGTGCCCCGGGTATAGGCATGTTCCCCCTTACCCGTGATCAGGAGACGAAGTTGGGCGTAGCCGGCCCGCCGGAGGGCAGTATAGAGGATGGCCCCGGCGCAGAGGCCGTCGGCATCGGCGTGGGAGAGGATCAAAAGAGGACGGTCCCGGGGGATCGCCTGGAGAAAAGAAAGGAAGGTTCGGGATGCGGCCGGAAAATCGGGAAAATCGGAATCGTTCCACAGGGCAAGTTCATCCATCTTCTACATCCAACCGTTCGAGTAGCGGCCGTCTGCTGTGTTCTCATTATAATCCAGAAAGAGCCAGGTGGCAACTGCTCCGATGCCCGCCTGAGATCCTGCCATAACTTGCCCAACTTGACATCTCCTCCAACTTGGGGTATGCTTTCCCCAAATCTCAAACGGACATGGAACTCGATTCCGGTCTGTGCCGAGGCCTGCTTTCGTGAAGCAAACGCCCTTTCGCATACGGCCCCATTCGCCCCCTTTGCCCGGCGTCCAGGGTCTGTGGAAGCGACGCCTCCTCGTTCTCCTTGCCCTCGGCCTGGGGGCCTTTTTCCTGGCGTGGCCTTTTCCCTCCCTTTCCGCCATACCCTCCGCCACCTGTAGCAATGTCCCCAACGGCCAGTGTGTCCAGACCCGCGCCGGCCTTTCGCTCTGCCGGCTGAACAACGTTTGCGTGATCCAGGTGGACCTGAATACCAGCGGCCTGGCTCCCCGGGTGGTGATCGCCCCCGGCGGCGGACAGGAATGGCTCAGCACGATGGCCTCAAACGCCGGAGCCGTCGCCGCCATCAACGGCGATTACTTCAGCGGCTGCCCGGACACCGTCCCACCCCTCAACTGCGGGGA
>DAOUAK010000141.1:0-7251 GCA_034433695.1 Chloroflexia bacterium | reverse complement strand
GCCGGAATCAAGATCGAGGAACTGGCCAAATAGGCGGGGGGCGGGTCTGGCGGGCCCGGACTCGCCCGTCAGACCCGCCGTCCTCCGGCCGGCCGGGAGAAGCGGATATGCTCCAGGTGGAACATCTGACCAAGATTTACCCCGACGGCACGGTGGCCCTGCGCGACGTTTCCTTCACCGTGGCCGACGGCGAGTTTATGGCGGTGATCGGGCTTTCCGGCTCGGGAAAATCCACCCTGTTGCGCTGCATCAATCGGCTGATCGAACCGACCGAGGGGCGCGTGATCTGGGATGGGGTGGACATCACCGCCGCCCGGGGCGAGGAACTGCGCCGCATCCGCCGGCAGATCGGCATGATCTTCCAGCAGTTCAACCTGGTGAAACGTTCCTCTGTCCTGACCAACGTCCTCTCCGGCCGGCTGGGCTATGCCAACCCCTGGCTGACGCTCGTCCATTACTTTCCCCCTGAAGACCACCGGCGGGCCGTTGCCGCTCTGGAACGTGTCGGCATCGCCGATAAAATCCACAGCCGCGCCGACCAACTCTCCGGCGGACAACAGCAACGCGTCGGCATCGCCCGCGCCCTGATGCAGGAGCCGCGCCTTATCCTGGCCGATGAGCCGGTGGCGAGCCTGGACCCGGTGCTGGCCCACTCCATCCTGCAATACCTGGAGCGCCTGAACAAAGAAGACGGCATCACCATCCTCTGTAGCCTGCACTTCCTGGACCTGGTGCACCGCTACGCCGATCGGGTCATCGGCCTGAAGGACGGACGACTGGTCTTCGAGGGACTTCCCCGGGAATTGACCCGTCAGCGCTTCAAGGAGGTTTACGGCGAGGAGGCCGAGATGGTTACCGTCGGCGGAGAACTGGCCGCCTGAGGGGAACGGGGCGATGAGGCGCAAGAGGCGACTTCTCCGCTGGGACGGCCTCCTTTCCATCCTTCTTCCCGGCCTGGGGCAGTTTGTACAGGGCCGGCGTGTCCGTGGCCTGCTCCTTTTCCTCACCACGGCCGTCCTGGCCGGGCTGACTTTTTGGGAACGGGAAAACTTTGCCGCCCTGCTCTGCCGGCGGACCTTCCTCTCCGGGTTGTGCGGAGAAGGAGCCGCCGACTTTCCCCTGCTCCTGATTCCTCTGGCCCTGTTCTGGCTCTGGACCGTCTGGGATGCCCTGCGCTACGAGGGCCGAGTCCGCCTCCTCTGGCCCATCCTCCTCGTTATGCTCATGGTTTACGCCGTAGGAACCGTGGCCACGGAGGTCAACTTCGACCGGCTGGTGAGCGGTT
This sequence comes from Chloroflexia bacterium, assembly GCA_034433695.1. Classification (GTDB taxonomy): domain Bacteria; phylum Chloroflexota; class Chloroflexia; order DTKN01; family DTKN01; genus JASFBA01. The sequence continues at coordinate 5,966 of DAOUAK010000141.1, read as the reverse complement.
GGTCCTCCGTCCGTCCCATCTTCTCCGCTCTCCTTCATCCGGAACTTTTGGCACGGCCCACCGAGGATCGCATCGGCGCCCTGCCTTTCCAGGTTCCCTGCATCGAGCCGCTTCCTCCCCCGCAAGGCAGGGCCACCGATGCCCCTCGCCTCCGCACCGACGTGCCCTGCGCGGCGATGGGTGAGGAGATCGTCCTGGAAGGGGAGGGTTTTTTCCCCGATCTTGAGGCCGAGGTCTGGTGGCAGAACCCCATCGGCGATTACCAGCGGGTGATCCGGGAGGGTCAACCGCTGGTGGTGCGCACCGATGCCGGGGGGCGTTTTCGACTGACCTTGCAGGTCCCGACCACGGCCGTGCCGATGGACCGCCTGCCCAAGCCGGGGGAGACGCAGACCCACCGGATCGAGGTGCGTCAGCACCGGCCCTATGGGGGCTACCAGTTGACCCGAAATGCCCATCTGGTGCTCCAGAAGATCGGGGAAACGATCGCCCTGGCCTTTATCGCCACGGTGCTGGCCGTCATCTTCGCCCTGCCGGTGAGCCTTCTGGCTTCCCGCAACCTGATGGGGGCCAACTTCTTTACCCGGCTGGTGTACTATGGGGTGCGGACGCTCCTGAACATTTTCCGTTCCATCGAAACACTCATCTGGGCCATCGTCTTTGCCGTCTGGGTTGGCCCGACCCCTTTTGCCGGGATGCTGGCCCTTTTGGTTCACTCGGTCGCCGCTCTGGGGAAATTGTATTCGGAGGCCATCGAGGGCATCGAGCCGGGCCCCATCGAGGCCGTGCGGGCTACCGGGGCGAACTGGCTCCAGGTGGTGGTATACGCCGTCCTGCCCCAATTCATGCCCTCTTTCCTCTCCTTTACCCTCTACCGCTGGGACATCAACGTGCGGATGTCCACGGTGATCGGGCTGGTCAGCGATGCCGGCCTGGGCTTTCTGATCGTGCAGTGGATTCGCCTGGGGGAGTTCGAGGCGATGGCCACGACGATCCTGGCCATCGTGTTGGTGGTGGCGGTCCTGGATTCCGTGAGCGCGGCCCTGCGCCAGCGCATCGTCGCGGGCCTCCCGGCCGGCCGTAAGGTCCGACCCCGGATGCTCCCTGGCCGTCCGGCCGAAGGTGGCCCGCGAGGGGCGCTCGGGCCGGCCCTCTCCGCCCTTCGCCGCTACGGCCTGCCGGCCCTCACCGCCGCCGGCCTGCTCCTCTTGACCTTCTGGTCCTGGAGCGTGGCCCAGGTGGACTTGCCCAAGTTCTTCGCCGATGCCCCAGGCGGCCTGCGGATGCTGCGCGATTTCGTCGTCCCCGAGATCATCTCCCGCCCCACCGAAAGCATCACGATGACGGCGACCCTCCCCGTTCCCTGCGGCTCGGCCGAGCCTCTTTCCCCGTCGGCCGGCGGCCCCCGCCTGGAACTCGACCCTCCCTGCGGGTCTCCGGGAGAGGCCCTGGAGATTCGCGGCTACGGGTTGCCCCCGAAAACGCACGTTTCCCTCCTCTGGCTTCCGCCTGGCGGGGGTTCGCTTACCGTCGAACGGGGCTGTTGCGAGACCGATGCCGAAGGACGCCTGAACCTGACCACCCGTATCCGGCCCATCGCCGAGTTTCGCCCCGAAGAGGGGCACCTTCAGCCGGCCCGGATCGCCGCCTCGTGGGAACGCATCATCGGCGGGCCGGAGCCCAGCGAGGCCCTGCTGCGGGTGCTCCATATCTCCCTCATCACCCTCCTTATGGCCCTCCTGGCCACCACCCTGGGTTCCCTCCTGGCCATTCCCCTGGGCTTCTTGGGGGCCCGCAATATCATGGGCCGCAGCCTCATCGGCCGGGGCATTTATATGGCTTCCCGCACCCTCTTCAACCTCTGGCGCTCGGTCGAACCGCTCATCCTGGCCGTCATCTTCGCCTTCTGGATCGGCTTCGGACCCTTTGCCGGGATGATCTCTCTGGCCGCCTGGAGCATCCCCAATCTGGCCAAACTCTTCTCCGAGACGATCGAGGAAATCGACCCCGGCCCGGTGGAGGCGATCGTCGCCACCGGGGCCAACCGCCTCCAGACCCTGATCTACGCCGTGGTGCCACAACTTGTGCCCCGTTTCCTGGCCTATATCCTCTACCAGTGGGACATCAACATCCGCATGTCCACCGTGATCGGCTTTGTCGGGGCCGGCGGGATCGGCCACCAGTTGCGGCTCTGGGTGGACCTGGACGAATACGCCAAGGCGGGAACGGCCATCTGGGCCATCGTGGCCATGGTCTGGGGGATGGACTATGTCAGCGCCAGGGCCCGCGAGCGCCTCACGTAATTCATTTTTCCCCTAGCCGCACCAATTCCTCCAAGTCGCCCTCCAGGGCCCTCATCTCCTCCCCGTAGCAGGTCCAGTCGCCGTTCCGCAGGCACTCCTGGGCCCGACGGTAGTGTTCCCGGGCCGAACGGGCTACCTCTTCCCACCCTCGTGCTTCTACCGGGCCAACCTCCGCCTCCAGAACGGCCTGTAGCGCCTTGTCCAGCGTCTCGGCCATGGCCACCCGCTCTCCGTAAGCCACCACGACCCGCTTCAGTTCGGGAATCTGGCCGGCCTCGGCCTGCAGATAGATAGGGGCCACATAGAGCAGGTTCTGATCCACCGGGATGACCAGGAGGTTCCCCCGGATGACGTTGGAGCCCCGCTGGTCCCAGAGGGTGAATTGCTGGGAGATAAAGGGGTCCTGGTTCATCCGCGCCTCGATCTGCAGGGGGCCGTAAACCAGGCTTTGCTTGGGAAATTTGTAGACGCCCAAACGGCCGTAGTCTTCCCCGTCACACTGGACGTGCATCCAGGCGATCATATTGTCCCGGCCGACCGGGGTAAAAGGCACCATCAGCAGGAACTCTTCCTCTTCCCAATCCGGCAGGCGCATAATGACATAGTAAGTGTCCATTTCCTGGATTTCCTCCCCGTAGGTCTCCCGGGCAAAATGCCAGGCATCCTCCTTGTTGTAGAAGACCTGGGGATCGTGCATGTGGTAAGTCGCATAGATGGCGCTCTGGATACGGAAGAGTTCCTCGGGGTAACGCCAGTGGGCGCGCAAACCCGCCGGCATCTCCGCAACCGGCCGGAAGAGGCCGGGGAAGATGCGGGCATAGGTCTGCGCCACCGGGTCCTCGGAGTCGATCAAATAAAAGGTGGTGGTGCCTTCGTAGGCGTCCACGACCACCTTGACCGAGTTGCGGATGTAATTGAGGTCGCCGGCCGGCCGGGAGTAGGGGTACATGTCGCTCACGGTATAGGCATCCTGGAGCCAGTAGAGCCGGCCGTCCAGGATCACCGGATAGGGGTCGTAGTCGTACTCCAGGAAGGGGGCGATGGCCCGGACGCGCTCCTGAACCGTCCGGCGGAAAAGCAGGCGGCTTTCCGGGGTGATATATTCGCTCACCAGGATGGGCAGGTCCCCGAAGCGCAGGGCAAAAGCCAGCCGGCGGATGAAGGAGCCGATGGGCACGCCGTCCTGCCCCTCATAGGTGGTGAAGCGGTTCTCATCGCCGGCAGGGTAGTCAAACTCCTGGGTGGTCGTTTTGACGATAATGTAATTGTCGGTCTGCTCGCCGAAGTAAACTTCCGGCCGCCGGAGTTCCAGTTCCGGGTAATCCGTTTCGGGTGGGATGTTGCGAATCAGCAGGCGCGGCTGACCTTCGGGGGTGAATTCGTTCACCGGACTGAGGACTACCCCGTAGCCGTGGGTATAGACCAGGTGGCGGTTGACCCAGGTCTGGGCCGTCTCCGGCAATTGGTCTACCGAAAGTTCTCGGACCGAAAGTTCCACCTCGCGGTAGCGACCGCCCAGCCGGTAGCGCTCCACATCAATGTCGTAAAAATTGTAATAGAGACGGATCTCCTGGAGCTGGCTGTAGGTCTGGTAGAGGGGACGATGGTCCCACAGCCGGATGTTCCGAATCGTCCCGGTGTTCTCCATCACCTTCGGCAGGGTCAGGGTCCCGGTGAGGGGAAAGTCCTCCTCCACCACATCTTCCAGGTCATAGGCCGCCAGGGTGGAACGAAGGTTGTATTCGATATAGGGGCGTTCCATATCCAGTTCGCTCGGATTCACGACGAACGACTGGATGAAGAAAGGATAAAGCGTGCCCAGGAGGAAGAGGCTGACCAGCCAGAGGCCCAGGCCCAGGGCCAGAAATTTCCAGGTCCGCCGCCACAGGTTCAAAAGGAGAAGGACGGCACAGGCCACCACGATGCCGGTCAGGATGTTATAGGCCGGCCAGCGGGCATGGACATCGGTATAGCCGGCCCCGTAGGCCGCCCGGGTCTGAGAGTAAACGAGCAACTGAACCTGCAACTGGTAATCCCAGGCTTTGATGAGAAGGAAGAGTGCGCCCAGGATAGAAAGGTGCGCCAGCGGGAGCGCGAGGAGGGGACGCGGACGGGCCGTATCGGGAGATTCCCAGGCCGAGGCCGTCCGTCTCCGGCGCAGGCTCAAGGCATAGACCAGGGCGGTCAAAAGGCCTGCCGGAATGACCAGCCAGAGAAGGGCGTTCTTTATATCCAGAAGCAGCGGCAACTGGAAGAGGTAGTAGCCCACATCCCGGCCGAAGAGGGGGTCTTCCCGGCCGGCCGGTGTGGCGTAGAAGAAACGCAGGACGTCCATCCACCGTCCCTGGGCCGAGAGTCCCATCGTCAGGCCGAAGCCGGCCGCCACTACCCAGAGGAGAAGGAGGCCCAGCCGGCCTCCGGCCGGGGAGCCGGGTTCCCCGACCTCCCGCCGATGCAGCCAGCGCCAGGCCAGGAGAAAGTTTCCTCCGAAGAAAAGGGTGGTTACCACCCCTACCCCCAGGAAGAGGAGAAGACGGCTGAGGAGTTGGGTGGTGAAGATGGGGAGGTAGCCCACCGACTCGAACCAGAGCCACTCCGTATACCAGTGGACGCCGGCTGTGAGGAAAAGGACGAGGAGAAGAAGGATGACGCCGAGCGCTATCCAGCCACCGGGGCGAATCTCGCGGCTCCAGCGCGGCCAGATACCCCGGCGGTGGAGGAAAAACCCCAGCACGATCAGGCTTTCCAGAATGAGAAAGGCGATGAGGATTTCCCATTGTTCGGCAGCGGCCAGGATGAAGGCGATGAAAAGTTCTATGCCGACCAGAATGGGGATGAGTTGGCGGCGTCTTCGAGGGGTCATCGGGCATCTCCTTTTACTTCTCGGCTACCCTGCGGTCGAGCCGCCGGGCAATGCTTATGGCCAGGCGGGTAGCGCGTTCCAGCAGTTCAGGCTGAATAGAGGGGAAGGTGTCCTCCGGGCGATGCCAGCGGGCCGGCCGGCCACCTTCCAGGGCGATGATGCTCAGGGCCGGGAAGCCCTGCCGGAGGGCCGCTGCGGCGTCGTTATCGGCCAGCGTAAAGGTCCAGGGGTCGGCATCTACGGTGATGTCGTCGGATTCGGCCTCCCCGGCCAGTTCCTCGAAGTGAGGAGGGCATCTCCGGGGTCGGAACAGGCCGGATTCGACAATCAGGTGGAGGTTTCCGTCCCCTACGTTGTCCAGATTGACCACATAGGTACTTTCCCGCGGGAAGGGATAGCGGCCGAGAAAACGGCGTACCCCGACCTGCCCGGCCTCCTGACAACCGGTGGCCACCAGCCAGAGGTCGGTATAGGGCAACCCTTTGAGTTCGTCGGCCAGCCGCAGGAGGACGGAGAGGCCGGAGGCGTTGTCGTTGGCCCCGGCGACATACGGGCGAAAGGCCTCCTGCGCCAGGAGGAGGAGAAGGGCCAGGGCCAGGAGGCCGGCCGGCACCCACTGGGCGTACCAGAACTCGACCGAGCCGAGCCACCAGCCCAATCCGGCCAGGGCAGGGAGGGAGGCAAAGAGGATGAGGCCCAGGAAAAAGAACCGGCGACGGCCGGCCACCAGGCGAGGATGGTACAGGAAACCGGCCCGGCCGGTATCCAGGTGGGCCAGAAAGCTGAGGTGCTGGCGAGAT
>DAOUAK010000140.1:0-9773 GCA_034433695.1 Chloroflexia bacterium | reverse complement strand
CCATTCTACCGCCCAAAATGTAGAGGCGGTCGAACCCGACAGATCCGCCGGCCGGAAGCGGGGACGCCCCCAGGGGGATGCGCGGGGCCGCGCCCCCAAAGGGCCGGCCGGCGCATCGGGGGACGCCTTGTACCCGCAGGGTTCGGCCCGCCGGCCGGAAGCGGGGATGCCCCCAGGAGGATGCGCGGGGCCGCGCCCCAAGGGGCCGGCCTTAGCCTTCGAGCGACCGATCGAGGATCGCCCGCATCCGGGCCGAGTGGAAATGGCACAGGGCCACCGCCAGGGCGTCGGCGGCGTCGTCGGGGCGGGGGATATGCTCCAGTCCCAGGAGGGCGCGCACCATCTCCTGAACCTGGGCCTTCTCGGCCTGGCCGTAGCCGGTCACCGCCATCTTGACCTCCAGGGGAGTGTACTCATACACCGGTAGGCCGGATTCGGCCAGGGCGACCAGAGCCGACCCCCGGGCCTGGCCCACGGAAAAGGCAGTGCGGGCGTTGCGGGCGAAGAAGAGCTCCTCCAGGACAGCAACCTCGGGCCGGTAGCGGGCGACCAGTTCACGCAGGGCCTGAAAGAGGCTGTGAAGGCGTTCGGCCAGGGGCCGGCCGGCCGGTGTGTCCAGCGTGCCGTAAGCCACCAGATGCGGCTCCTCTTCACCTTCGATGACTCCCCAGCCCATGCGGGCGATTCCTGGGTCCAGCCCCAGAATGCGCAACGTCCTTACCCCCTGAATAGCCACCCAGATTGCCACCAGGGCAATCCAGAAGGCAACAAAAGGCCGTCTACTCGTAGGCGGCCAGAGCCTCGTCGGTGATCTCCAGGTTGGAGAAAGTCTTCTGGACGTCGTCCAAATCTTCCAGCCGCTCGATCAACCGCATTACCTGGACGGCATCTTTCGGGGGCAACGAGATCGTGCTTTTCGGCAGGAAAGTCTTCTCCACCGTGGACAGGGTAAAGCCCATTTCCATCAGGCGGTTGCGTACCCGGCCCAGGTCGGCCACCTCGGTGTAGACTTCGACGACCTCATCGCTGACCCGCACATCCTGTACCCCATCCACGTCCATCACCTGGAGGGCAATCTCCTCGCCCCGGGCCTGGCGCTCCTCGGCATCTTCGCCGGGCACGTCGATAGTAATGTACCCCTTGGCATCGAAGAGCCAGGAAACGCAGCCGGTCTCCCCCAGCGATCCACCACCCCGGGTGAGGATGTTCCGTACCTCGGCCACGGCCCGGTTGCGGTTGTCGGTGGCCACATCCACGAGCAGGGCTACGCCGTGCGGGGCATACCCCTCATAGAGCACCTCTTCGACGGCCGCTTCCCCGGTGCGGCCGAGGGCACGGTCGATGGCCCGCTGGATGTTTTCCATGGGCATGTTCTCGCGCCGGGCTCGCTCGATGGCCAATCGGAGGCGGAAGTTGCCCTCCGGATCTGGGCCGCCCTCCCGGACCGCCACCATGATCTCGCGCCCAAGTTTGGTGAACAACTGCCCGCGACGGACGTCGGCTACCCCTTTTTTCCGCTTGATCTGTGCCCATTTGGAATGCCCGGACATGGAAGTTTTCCTCCTCCAAAGTTACCCGGACCGTCCCCGCGACGGTTGGAAAGGACGCCATTTGATTGCGCCCGCACTTTGCTTTTTCTTTTATTATAATCCTCCATCCCCCTTTTCGCAAATGACCCGATCACCGGGAAGGCACGGGCCGGCGCCCCGGCCCTTCTAAGAAGCCGGCGGCTTGCCCAGCGCCCGAAGCAGAGCCTGGCCCAGGGGGCCGAGTTCCTCGTCCTCCCCAACAACCCAGGTCTGAGGTTCAGGGGCAGGAATTTCGGCCGGACCTTCCTTCATCCACTCCAGATTCAGGTGCTCCTCGCCGCCGGCCAGGGCGATGATCTGCTCCAGGGAAAGCCAGTACAGACCGATCTCCTGTCCATATCCGGCCAGAAGGTCCGGCTCCTTCACCGGGAAGACGTGGGTTTCCCGCTCCAGGGCGGCCTCGCGTTCCTCCGGAGGAATGCCGGTGTCTACAAAGAGGAGAGTAACTGCCACCCGGGGGAAAAGGAAGGAAAGAAGGGTACGATCCTCCCGCAACTGACGGAGGCCGTGGTGCAGGCTTTTGGCCAGGTTGCTGGCCTTGATCTCGAAGACATGGACGGTGGCCGGGTCAGGAATCTCCACGGCATCCAGTTCGCGGTATTTGAGGAGCGCCTCTCGTCCCCGGATCTCCTCGTACTCCAGATAGCGCCGCTCCGAAAGACGATGGGTCTGTCCCAACCAGGTGCGCAACACATCCTCGACCTGCTCGCCGAAGACCTGGCGGGGGCTGGGCGGCCGTATGGCCCGCTGGTACTCCCGGGCCAGAAGGAACTGCTCCAGATAGGCCCGGTAACGAGGGTCGTCCCGGGTGATCAGGCGGACTCGTCCGAAGCGTGGGCGCATCGTGAACCTTCCATCCCGGCCAGGAGGACGATGGCCCGGTCCAGCCGTTCCAGGACAAGTTCCCGGCCCAGGGCCGAAAGGGTTTCAAAGAGGCCCGGAGAGACGGTTCGGCCGGTCACGGCGACGCGGATGGGCATGAAGAGTTGCCCGGCTTTCCAGCCCCGCTCTTCGGCCAGGGCACGCAGGATCGGTTCGATGGCCGCTTCGCTAAAATCGGAAAGGCCGGCCAGCCGACGGCGGGCCTCCTCCAGGGCCGCACGGGTAGTCGCCGCGTCCATCCCCTTGCCCAGGAGGGCCGTGGGGTCGGGGTAGTGAACCTCACGGGTGAAGAAGTAGGCGCTCAGTTCGACAATGTCCCGGAGGGTGTGCATCCGTTCGCGGAAGAGCGGGATGATCCGGTGGAGACGCTCGTTCAGTTCCGGGGAAACTTCGGCGGGAAGCAGGCCGGCCTTTTGCAGGAAGGGCAGGGTGCGGCGGGCCAGTTCCTCGGTCTCCAACCGGCGGATGTAGAACCCGTTCATCCACAGGAGTTTATCATAGGAAAAGGCGGCTGGGGCTTTGTTCACTCCCTCCAGAGAAAATTTTTCGACGAGTTCCTCCCGGCTGAAGATTTCGGTATGGTCGTCATAGGCCCAGCCGGTGCGGGCCAGGAGATTGATCAGGGCCTCCGGCAGATAGCCGGCCTCCCGGAACTCGCGTACCATCACCGGGTATTCCTTGCCGTCGGCGGAGACGATCTTGCGCTTGCTCATCTTGCCCCGGCCGGTGGGGGAGAGAATGATCGGCAGATGGGCAAAGGCCGGCAGTTCCCAGCCGAAAGCGCGGTAGATGACCACGTGCATCGGCGTGCTGGGTACCCACTCGTCGCCACGGAGCACGTGGGTGATGCCCATCAGATGGTCGTCCACCACATTGGCCAGATGGTACGTGGGGTAGCCGTCCGACTTCAGGAGGACGGCGTCCTCCAGCAGGGCGTTTTCGAAGACGATGTCGCCGCGGATGAGGTCGGAGACGATGGTAACCCCTTCCAGCGGCATCTTCAGGCGGATGACATAGGGGAGACCGGCCTTTTCTCGGGCCGCTACCTCCTCTGGGGTCAGGTTGCGGCAATGGCGATCGTACCCCAAACGCCGCTCACGCAGTTGGGCCAGCCGTTCGGGCGTGCAGAAGCACTTGTAGGCATGGCCGGCCTCCAGGAGAGCATAGGCATAGTGGCGGTGGATTTCTACCCGCCGGGATTGTACGTAAGGAGCGCAGGGACCGTCCACCTCGGGACCCTCATCCCAGTCCAGCCCCAGCCAGCGCAGGCTCTCCAGGATGTCGGCTTCGGCCTCGGGGCGATACCGCCGGCGGTCGGTGTCCTCGATGCGCACGATAAAGTCACCGCCATGGTGACGGGCAAAAAGCCAGTTATAAAGGGCGGTGCGGGCCCCGCCGACGTGGAAGGGGCCGGTCGGACTGGGGGCGATGCGCACACGCACAGGGCGTCTCTCTGTGCTCATGGCGATTGAACCCCACGCCTATTCGGCTTGCTCAGGTTTTGTCTCTCCAGGTGGGGTCTCGCCGACCCCGGGTTTCTCGGCCGCCCCCAGAAGGAGGTCGGTCAACTTCCCGGCCAGCCATTCGGCCAGGGCCGTTAAGAGTAGGGTCAGGATACCCCGGACCAGCCGGCGCAACGGCTCTTCCTTTTTACCTTTGCGGCGCTTTCGGAACATGATGTCCTCCTATGTTTTTTCCCTTCCCCCTTATACACGGGAAAGGGAGTGCTGTCAAACGGGGCATGAGACCGCCCTTCTCCCCCAAAAGGAAAGCGAGCGCTGCTGCGGCAAACAGGACGGTAGGAGGGCCAAAGGCCCAGGGCCAAAGCAGGCTGAGGAGGGAAACCGTGCTGCCGAGGGGGAGGAAAAGCCACCAGCCCCACCTACCTTCCCCGGCGAGAAGCGCGCCGGTCAGGACCCAGAGCACCAGGTCATGGAGGTTCAGATGGGGACTGAGAAGGGTGGTCAGCAGGATGGTGCCGGCAAACTGTCGGCGAAAGTGCGGGGAGTTCTCCTCCCATGGGCGGTGCCATATCCCGATCAGGATTCCCAGGGAAAGCAGGGTCAAGCCCAGCCAGAGGATCTGACCACCTTCCTCGGCCCCCAGCAGTCGAACAGAAAAGGCTCGCCAGTTGTGCATGGATTGGGGAAAGATGCCGTATTTTTCCTGGGTGCCGAGGTAGAAAACGGTCGTCAGGACGTAATCCAGCGGGGCGGAGAGGTTCAGGAAGGGCCAGGTAGGAAGAAGGAGGAAACCTACCCCCAGGAGGAAGCCGGCCAGCACCCGCCAACGCCGTTTGCCCAGAAGGACGAGCAACAAGGGAAGGATGAGGGGCGGTTTGATCGAGCCCAGGGACAGGGCCAGGCCGGCCCCCACTTCTCGACCTTTTCGCAGAAGCATCAAGGTTAGCATAAACCCCAGTACAACCAGGAGGGTGGTCTGCCCCTGCATCAGATGGTTCGAAAGGGGGTAAAAGGAGACGACGGCCAGGGCAAAGGTGAGCCGTCCCTCACGGCCGATTCCCAGGTAGCGCCAGGAGAGGAAGAGCAGGACGACGACGAGCAAAAGGGAAAAAAGCAGCCAGAGGATGTAGCCCAGGGAAAGGGATCCCAGGGAGAAAGGGAGGAGAAAGGGGAGAACCTGGGGAGGGTAGTAGAAGGGCAAGCCGCCGGAGGCCACACGACGGGGGGCAATCAGCCTTTCCTGATATTCCAACTGGGCGGCCCGGTTGTAGAGGAGGTCTCCGTGTCCTTCGAGGACCATCCGCGCTCCGGTATATAGGCTGAGGAAATCCCAGGCGGCGGTCCGAAAACCGAAATCCAGGTTTACCCAGGTGGATAAACAGACTGCCAGAAGTAAGGTGCAGTAGAGCCAGATCCACCATCGAGCACGGGCGAGGCCGGCCATCGTCTGTTCCTCCGCGCCGGGCGTCCGATTTCCGGAGCAGTCAACCCCCTAACGAACCCACGGTGTCCGAGGCTTTGCATCCGGAATGGCGGGGTGACGGTCTCCGGTCATCGGTCCAACGGCTTCCAGGAAAGGATGTCCGTATATTACCAGCCGGGCTTCCATCTGTCAACCCGATTTGACAAAAAGCGGAAAATCCGCTATACTCTATTTCAAATCCGGTTGACCAACGGCGGCGAACGGGAGTAGTAGGCCCGCCCAAGCAGAGAGCGGCCGGACGGTGCGAGGCCGCAAATCCAGGGCCGAACTCGCCCGGGAGCCGCGCCGGTGAACGCGGTCATCCTGCCGTTATTAGCCGGCGTCGGTCGGCCCCCGTTATCGGGCCTAACGAGCGGGCCGGAATCTGCACCCTCCTCGGCCCATCTGGAGGGAATGCGGCCGGCCAAACAGGGTGGTACCGCGGAAGGCCTCCGTCCCTGTGGGGACGGAGGATTTTTTATGGAGGTCGCGCCATGGAACAGAGACAGCCCGTGGAAGCCTTCCACGATCGGGATGCGCCGACCTATGACCGGCGGTACGATGAAAACCCTTTTTACGTCAGGGTCTACGAGCCGGTCACCTGGGACAACATCCGGCGCTTCCTGCCTCCGCCCGGCGGGCAGATCCTGGACGCCGGCGGCGGCACCGGCCGCTGGGCGGTCCCGCTGGCCCGTATGGGGTATCCGGTTACGCTGGTGGATATTTCGGCCGGTATGCTGGAGGTGGCCCGGCGCAGGGTGGAGGCGGAGGGGCTTTCCAACCGGGTGACCATCCAGCGGATGGATATCTGCGATCTGGGCGAACTGCCCGAGGCGTATTTTGACCTGGCGATGGCCCAGGGAGATCCGCTCTCTTACTGTAGCGACCCCGATCGGGCGATGGCCGGACTGGCCCGGGTCACCCGGAGCGGCGGTTATGTTATCGTCTCGGTGGACAGCCGCATCCAGGCCATCGGGGCGATGGCCGAACAAAAGTGGGACCTGGCCGAACGAATTCTTTCCACCGGAGCCATGGTTTGGCGAAGCGAGGACCCGGCCCTCTCTTTCCCCATCCACGCCTTCACCATCGGTGAACTGCGAGGGCTGTTCGAACGCCACGGTCTGCAAGTCGTGCGCGTATTGGGTAAGCCAGTCTTTTTCTCACGGCTGCCGCCTGAGGCGCAGCAGCAGGTTCTGGCCGATGAGGCGGCCTTGGCACGCCTGCTCGATCTGGAGATGCGGTACGCCGATGACCCCGGGTGGGCCGGGTCCGCCGGGCATATCGAGATGGTGGGCGTCAAAAGGGAATCCCGCTCGGGCGCCTGAAGGCGTCTGCGTAGATCGAGATACGCAGTTACATGACGACAGGAGGACGGCAATGGCAGAGCGCTACGATCCGGCAACGATCGAAGCCAAGTGGCAGAGACGATGGGAAGAAAGCGGCCTCTACCGCACGGTGGAGGACCCCACACGGCCCAAATTCTACTTCCTCACCATGCTCCCCTATCCCTCGGGCGACCTGCACCTGGGCCACTGGTACGCCATGGCTCCCTCCGATGCCAAGGCGCGCCACCTCCGGATGCGGGGCTACAACGTCTTTTTCCCCATCGGCTTCGATGCCTTTGGCCTGCCGGCCGAGAATGCGGCCATCCAGCGCGGCATCCATCCCAAGGTCTGGACCTATGAGAACATCGCCCGGATGCGCCGGCAACTGCGCTCGATGGGGGCCATGTGGGCCTGGGACCGGGAGGCCATCACCTCCGACCCCGAATACTACCGCTGGACCCAGTGGTTCTTCCTCCAGTTCTACAAGCGCGGCCTGGCCTATCGCAAATATGCGCCGGTGGACTTTTGCCCCCGGTGCAATACCACCTTGGCCCGCGAACAGGTCTGGGGCGAGGACCGCCATTGCGAACGCTGCGGCACGCCGGTCATCCGCAAAGAACTAGAGCAGTGGTTCTTCAGGATCACCGCCTACGCCGAGGAACTGCTCGACTTTTCCCAGATCGATTGGCCGGAGCGGGTGCGCGTCATGCAGACCAACTGGATCGGGCGAAGCGAGGGGGCCAACGTCATCTTCCGTTCGGAGACGGGCGAGGCGATTGAGGTCTTCACCACCCGCCCCGATACCCTCTGGGGCGCCACCTTCATGGTGCTGGCACCGGAGCATCCTCTGGTGGAAAAACTCACGACGGCGGAGCACAAGGAGGAGGTGGCCGCTTACCAGTATCAGGCTGCCCGCCAGAGCGAGATCGAGCGCCTTTCTACAGAGAAGGAAAAGACCGGCGTCTTTATCGGGGCCTATGCCGTCAATCCGGTCAACGGCGAGCGCATCCCCATCTGGATTGCCGATTACGTGATGATGACCTACGGGACAGGGGCCATTATGGGCGTTCCTGCCCACGACGAGCGCGACTTTCAGTTCGCCCTGAAGTACGGCCTGCCGGTCATCCCGGTCATCGACCGCCCCGACGGTCGGGCGCGCAGTTACGTCCGGCCCGGCACCACACGGCCCGGCCTGGAAGAGGCGCTGGAGAAGGCCGGCATTCCCTTCACCGTCGAGGAGGGGCCGGCCGGGAAAGCCCTCTCCGTTTCCCTGGAGGGCGATGGGCCGTTGAATCGCTATGTGGAGATCTTACAGGACTATGTCTTGCCGGGGCAGTGGGGCGAAGTCGTGGGACGGGGCTGGCACTTTGTCTTCGCCGAAGGACGGTGGACGCTCGATTCTCTCCGGGCCGAGCAGGAGATCCTCTCCCGCTGCCAGGCCGGCCGGCCGGAGATGCAAAGGTACCGCACTGCGATGGAGATGCTCTACGATATCCCCTTCTACCGCGACATCCTCTTCCACGCCGAGTACGGCCCGATGATCCACTCCGGCCGGTTTTCGGGGACGCCGGGGGAAGAAGCGGTACGGCGGGTGACCGCCTGGCTGGAGGAAGAGGGCCTGGGGCGCTTTGCCATCGCCTACCGCCTGCGCGATTGGCTGATCTCCCGCCAGCGCTACTGGGGAGCGCCGATCCCCATCATCTACTGCCCTCACTGCGGCACCGTCCCCGTTCCCGAGGAGGACCTGCCGGTGCTGTTGCCCGAAGACGTGGATTTCCGCCCCACCGGGGAATCGCCGCTCAAGTTCCACGAAGGCTTTCGCCGCACCACCTGCCCCCGGTGCGGCGGGCCGGCCGAACGCGAGACCGATACGATGGATACCTTCGTCTGCTCTTCCTGGTATCAGTATCGCTACCTCAGCCCGCACTATGACCAGGGACCCTTCGACCCCGAGGTGGCCCGCTACTGGCTGCCGGTGGACCAGTATACCGGCGGAGTGGAACACGCCACAATGCACCTCATCTACACCCGCTTCTTCACCAAGGTGCTTCGGGATATGGGGCTGGTCTGGTTCGACGAGCCGATGCTGCGCCTCTTCAACCAGGGGACGATCCTGGGCGAGGACGGGGAAAAGATGAGCAAGTCGCGGGGCAACGTGGTCGCTCCTGACGACCTGGTAGAAAAGTACGGGGCCGATACGGTGCGCTGCTTCCTGATGTTCATCGGCCCCTGGGAGGAAGGCGGCCCCTGGTCCAGCCAGGGCATCGAGGGGGTACATCGCTTCCTGAACCGCGTCTGGACGCTGGTGCTGGAGGAGCCGGAGCGAAAGGACCGGCCGGCCGGGATGAGCGAGGAGGCGCTACGCCGGCTGGTCCACCGCACGATCAAAGTCGTCACCGCCGACATGGAGGGCTTTCACTTCAACACCCTGCTGGCCCGGCTGATGGAGTTGACCAATGCCCTGATGAAGGAGCGCGAGACCCTGCTCCGCGATACGACGGCCTGGAAGGAGGCGGTGGAGGCGTTGCTGCTCATGCTGGCCCCGTTGGCCCCGCACATCACCGAAGAACTGTGGGCCCGGCTGGGCCGGCCCTACAGCATCCATGAGCAGTCCTGGCCGACCTATGACGAGGCACTGGCCGCTCTGGAAGAGGTGGAAATGGCCGTCCAGGTGAACGGCCGGGTGCGGGCCCAGATGCGTATCCCCGCGGATCTGCCCGAAGAGGAGGTCCGGGCGCGGGCGCTGGCCCTGGAGCGTCTGCAACCTTACCTGGCCGGCCAGGAGGTGGTGCGGGTCGTCGTCGTGCCGAACCGGCTGGTCAATGTGGTTGTCCGGCCGGCCCGGTGAAAAGGCGTACTCCGTGGAGGAGAGCGGCCCAAGGTCCGTCTGGCCGTTCAGCCCGGTCAAAAAAAGGGGCGCCGCCGGAAGGCCCGGCCGGCGCCCCCACTTTTTTCCGGAGGCTCAGAAGATCGGCGGCATCGTCAGCGCCGGATGGCCCTTCTCTTCCAGGTAGGCCAAAAGTTCCTCCACGGTGGTCGCCACCCGCTCATC
>DAOUAK010000139.1:0-14489 GCA_034433695.1 Chloroflexia bacterium | reverse complement strand
GGCACAGGCATACGGGCCGACCACCTCGATCGGCACCCGGTCCATCGTGCGCTGGGCCTTTCCCTTCCCCAGGATTTCGGAAATGTCCCGCATTTCCACGCCCAGGTAGCGGAAGGCCAGGTTCTTCAGCCCGATGGAACGGTCCTTCCGCAGGGCGGCGGAGCCGCTTTCGGCTTCTCCTTCGCCCTCGGCCAGGCCCGAACGCCCGCCCACCAGGTAGGCGGCAATTAAGGTGTCAAAGGTGATGCCGCGCACCTCCAGCCCCTGCTCGGCCAGCACCAGGGTGTCGAACTTGGCATGGTGGTCGATCTTGGGGATGCCTGCATCCCCCAGGAGAGGGGAAAGGTGCCGGCAGACCGTCTCCCAGGGCAGTTGCTCCGGAAGTCGCCGGCCGTCGGGCGTGCGGTGGCCGACCGGGATGTACCAGGCCCGGCCGTCGCCTCGGGCCAGGGAAATCCCTACCAGTTCGGTATCCATCGGCTGGGTGGAGGTGGTTTCGGTATCCAGGGCCAGGGGGCCGGAGCCCAGGGCGGCCAGCATCTCCTTCAGGGCGGCCTCATCCCGGACGATGCGGTAGGCCGGATGCTCCGTCGGTTCCGGCAGGGCGGCGGTGCCTTCGGCAAAGAGGGGCAACTGGCGGGAGATCGGGGCCGGCTCGGCCTCCCGCCGGCCCGGGAGCCGCTCCAGAAGGCTCCGGAACTCGAGTTCGCGGAAGAGGCGCACCACGGCCTCGCGGTCGTAGGCGCCGAAGCGGCTGCCCTCCAGGTCCAGCCGGATCGGGGCATCGGTGCGGATTCGGGCCAGGTCGCGGCTGAGAAAGGCCTGTTCCCGGTTCTCCTCCAGGGCCTTGCGATAGCGGGGGGGAATCTGCTCCAGCCTCTCGTAGATGGCCTCCAGGGAACCCAAGTTACGCACCAGTTCCTCGGCCGTCTTCTCTCCGATCCCCGGCACGCCGGGGATGTTATCGGAGGGATCCCCCTTGAGGGCCTTGAACTCGACCAGGCGCTCGGCCTCGAAGCCGTAGCGCTCTTGCACCCGGGCCGGGTCGTAACGGAGGGTGTCGCTGTATTTACGGCCGGGGACGAGCACGTGGACGTGTTCGCGGACCAGTTGCAGGGCATCGCTATCGCCGGTGATGATGAGGGTATCCAGGCCGGCCTCCTCCGCCTGGCGGGCCAGCGTGCCGATGAGGTCATCGGCCTCGTATCCGTCCAGACCGCAGGAGGGGATGCCCAGGGCGCTCAGGACCTCCTCGGCCCGTTCCACCTGCGGCCGCAGGTCATCGGGCATCTTGGCGCGGTGAGCCTTGTACTCCTTATAGAGGTCGTGGCGGAAGGTCCTCCCCCGGTCCATGCAGACGATCACATGGTCGGGTTGCTCCTCGGCCAGCACCTTGAGGACGGTGGAAAGGAAGCCGTAGAGGGCGTTGGTCGGCTCCCCCTTGGAGGTCACCATCGTGGCCGGCAGGGCGTGATAAGCCCGATAGAGGAGGGCGTGGCCGTCGATCAAAACCAGTTTGGGCCTCTCAGACATGGCTATTGCCCCTTTCTCCACGCTACAAATTCATTTTACTACAGGGCCGGAGGAGATGCAAATAGGTGCATTCCTCTTTTGACATTTCTTTCCCCCGGGCGTATAATATTTCCTGGTGAAAGACTTCACGACGGAGGTGCACTTCTGTGACAGAACTTCGGAAAAAAGTGGGGGCGGTTCTGGTCGTAGGGGGCGGCGTGGCCGGGATGCGCGCCGCCTACGACCTGGCCGAGGCCGGCCTGAAGGTCTATTTGATCGAATCCACCCCGGCCCTGGGGGGCAAGATCGCCCAGTTGGGGTTTATGTTTCCCTCCCATGACTGTGTCCTCTGCCGGGGCACGGCCGAACACGGCTACGGTTGCACCCGGCCGGCCATCTCTTACGTCTTCCTGGACCACAGCACTCACCCCAACATCCGGGTCATGACGTTGACCCAGGTCAGCCAGGTCGAAGGAGAGCCGGGCCACTTCCATGTGCGTCTGCGCCACTACCCACGCTATGTGGATGTGGCGCGCTGTACCAGTTGCGGGGAGTGCGCCCGGGTCTGCCCGGTGGAACTCCCCAGCGAGTTCCAGTTGGGCATGAGCGCCCGCCGGGCGGTTTACAAGGTCTCCCCGCGTACCCTGCCCGATGTGTATCTGGTGGACAAGGGGCCTTATTGCGAAGGTTGCGGAAAGTGCCAGGAGGTTTGCCCCACCCGGGCCATCAACCTCCAGGAAGAACCCTGGGAGGAAACGGTCGAGGTCGGGGCCATTATCCTGGCCCCCGGCTTTACGCTCTACAACCCACTTCTCAGCGAAGAACTGGGCTTCGGGCGCTATCCCAATGTGGTCACCTCCCTGCAATTCGAGCGGCTGGTCAGCCGCTCGGGCCCGACGGAGGGGCTGGCCCGCCGGCCTTCCGACGGTCGGCCTCCCAAGAAGATCGCCTGGCTCCAATGTGTCGGTTCCCGCGACCGCCAGCATGATTACTGTTCCTCTATCTGTTGTATGTACGCCACCAAAGAGGCCGTCCTGGCCCGCCAGCGCGACCCAGAAGCCGAATGCCATATCTTTATGATGGATGAACGTACCTTCAACAAGGAGTACAACGCCTACTTTATCCGTTCCCGCGACCTCTACGGCGTCCGCTATACCCGTTGCCGTATCTCCAACATCCGCGAAGACCCTTCTACCCATGACCTGTTCCTCCGCTATCAGGACGAAAAGGGGCAACTGCATGAGGAACGCTTCGACCTGGTGGTGCTCTCGGTCGGCTCGGAACCGCCGCTGCAGGCCGTAGCCCTGGCCCAGGAACTGGGGATTGCCCTGAACGAGTATGGTTTTTGTCTTACAGGCAAATTCACCCCGGTGGACACCAACCGGCCGGGCATCTTTGTGGCCGGGGCCTTTTCCAGCCCTAAGGAGATCGCCGAAACGGTGGCCGAGGCCAGCGCAGCGGCGGCCCGTTGTATGGAACTCCTGGCCGATGTGGCCGGCACGGCGACCAGACCCCCGACATATCCTCCGGAACGGGACATCTCCGGGGAAGCCCCCCGGGTGGGCCTCTTTCTCTGTCGCTGCGGCCGCGAAATTGCCGGCACGGTGGATACCTCGGCCGTAGCCGCCTACGCCCGTACCCTGCCGGATGTGGTCTATGTCGAGGAAATGGATTACGCCTGCATCGGCGAATCTCCGGCCAAAATCCGCCAGGCCATCCTGGAGCAGGGGTTGAACCGGGTGGTCGTCGCGGCCTGCAGTCCGCGCACGCATGAGGCCTTTTTCCAGAACATCCTGCGGCAGGCCGGCCTGAACCCGTACCTCCTGGAGATGACCAACCTCCGTTCCCAGTGCGCCTGGGCGCATCGCGAAGCGCCGGCGGCGGCCACCCGCCAGGCCCGGGAACTGGTGCGGATGGCCGCGGCCCGGGCACGCCGGCTGGAGGCGGTGCGCCGCACCCCGGTGGGTGTGGCCAAGCGGGCTCTGGTGATCGGGGGCGGTATCGCCGGAATCAACGCTGCCCTGACCATCGCCGCCGCCGGCTACCCCGTCACCCTGGTCGAGCGGAGCGATGTCCTGGGCGGCCACGTCCGCGCCCTTTACTCTACGGCCGAAGGGGCCGACCCACAAGCCTACCTCTTTTCCCTGGTACATCAGGTCCTGCAGGAACCGCGCATCACCGTGTATACCGACAGCGAAGTGGTGCGCCACGAAGGCTTTGTGGGCAACTTTCGTTCCACCATCGAGGTCCATCGCCACGATCCGGCCCGCCGGCATCGGGTCGGGGTTGAGCACGGAGTAACCATCGTGGCTATCGGCGGGCAGGAATTTCACGGTTCGGTCTACCTCCTGGGCCAACACGAGCGGGTGATGACCCAGCAGGAATTGGAGCGCCTGATCCTGGTCAACCCCGGCCGGGTGGCCCAGATGAACACGGTGGTGATGATCCAATGTGTACGGCCGCCCGACGCCCCTTACGACTATTGTAGCCGCATCTGTTGCACCAACACGGTGAAGAATGCCCTCCGGATCCGGCGGCTCAACCCCAAGGCGCGCATCTATGTCCTCTACAAGGACCTAATCACCTACGGCTTCCGCGAGCAGTACTATACCGAAGCCCGGCGGCAGGGGGTGCTCTTTGTGCGCTACGATGAGGAAAATCCCCCGCAGGTGCAGGCGACAGACGGCCGCTTGGAGGTGCGGGCTACCGACCTCTCGCTGGGGGAGAAACTGGTGATCCACCCGGACGCGCTGGTGCTGAGCATGAGCGTCCAGCCGGACCCCAGCACGGAACACCTGAGCAGGGTTTTAGGGGTTCCCCTTTCACCGGAGGGCTTCTTCATGGAGGCCCACATCAAGTTGCGCCCCATAGACTTTCTGCGCGAGGGCATCTTCCTGTGCGGGATGGCCCACTACCCCAAGTTCATCGAAGAGGCCATCGCCCAGGCGCAGGGGGCGGCCGGCCGGGCCCTGACCATCCTTTCCCGGGACGTCCTGGAAGTCGGCGGGGTGGCGGCCGTGGTGGACCCTGACAAGTGTGTGGGCTGCCTGACCTGTGTGCGGGTATGCCCCTTCGACGTCCCGGTCATCGACCCTACGCGCACCGGCGTGGGCGGCCTTCGGGGGGCGGCCTATATCGAACCGGGCCGTTGCCAGGGCTGCGGCACCTGCACCGGGGAGTGTCCGGCCAAGGCCATCCAGTTGACGCTTTACCGGGACGAGCAGATCATCGTCCCCGAAATGGCCGTTTTGGGGGATTGGCTTCCAGAAGAAGGGGGAAAGTGATGGAAATGCCCGAGATCACGGTCTTTACCTGCATCTACTGTGGCTATACTTCGGTGGATATGGCCGGCACCACCGGCATCCAGTATCCGGCGGACGTCAAGGTGGTCAAACTTCCCTGCACCGGTAAGGTGGATGTCCTCTACATCCTCAAAGCCCTGGAACAGGGGGCCGACGCGGTCATGGTGGTGGCCTGCACCAAGGGCACCTGCCATCACCTGGAAGGCAATTTGCGCGCCGAAAAGCGGGTCGGCCGGAGCAAGAAAATCCTGGACGAGGTGGGATTGGGCGGGGAACGGGTGGAAATCTTTTTTGTGACCGGTTCGCAGGGCTATTCCTTCGCTGCGGCGGTGCAGGAGATGACCGAGCGGGTGCAGAAGTTGGGAGCCAACCCGCTCAAGGCCGTTCCGGGCTAACGTATTGGGGCCTCAGGAGAAACCCGATCCGGCGGACGGTAGTTCCATTCCCCCGGTCGCGCCGATGCCCCCGAAGGGGGGCGGGACGATACCCTATCCCGCCCCCATACATCTTGTCTCCTTACAGGCGCACATGCGGTACGCCCCTTCGGGCATCGCTCGGGCGACGAGCAGCCTTTTCCGGCAAAGCCGGATACGGTGGCTACCGGCCGGAGGCCTTTTCCCCCCGGTTCAGTTCGTAGATAAGGCGCAGGCCCTCCAGGGTCAGCCAGGGGTCCACCGCCTGGAAGACGTCGGTCTCCCGGGCGATGAGTTCGGCCAGCCCGCCGGTAGCGATGACCCGCATCTCCGGACCGAGTTCCTGCCGGAAGCGGGCCACCATCCCCTCCACCAGGCCCACATAGCCGAAGAGGATGCCCGATTGCATACTCTGAACGGTGTTCCGGCCGATGGCCTGGGGGGGAGGGACAAGTTCCACCTGGGGCAGTTTGGCCGTGCGCTCGGTCAACGCCTTGGCCGCGATGGCGATGCCCGGGGCGATGGCGCCGCCCAGGTAATCGCCCTCGGCGGAGATGGCGTCGAAAGTGGTAGCCGTGCCAAAGTCCACCACGCAGGCCGGCCCACCGTAGCGCCGGAAGGCGGCAGCGGCGTTGACCACCCGGTCGGCCCCGACCTCGCGGGCGTTCTCGATGCGCAGGCGCACGCCGGTACGCACGCCGGCATCCACCACCAGCGGGTCCACCTCCAGGTAGCGCCGACAGAGGCCCACAAAGGCCCCCGTGAGGGGAGGGACGACGCTGGCGATGGCGGCACCGTGGATGGATGAATGCGCCAGGCCGGCATGGGCCAGAAGCGTCAGGAAGAGGGCGGCGTACTCGTCGGTGGTACGCTCGCGCTCGGTGGCAATCCGCCAGTGGTGGAGCAACCTTTCCCCCTGGTACAGACCCAGGACGATGTTGGTGTTGCCGATGTCGAGGCAGAGGAGCATGGGAGTCCTCCGTGTTGCGTGGTGCGGGTTGCGTGGTGCGCGTTACGTGTTGCGTGTGCGCATGTTGCGGGCACCGCGATAACCGAACTCGATCTGCTTCCAGGCCGCGACCACGGCGACGGTGATCACGACGGCGGCGACGATCTCGGGGATGCCGTTGGTCAGACCGACGGCCAGCAGGAAACTCCAGGGAAGAGGAGGCACCTTGCCCAGCCCGGCCAGCGGCTCCAGCCGGCCCACTACCCCAATGCTCCCCAGGACCAGCACCGTATTGGTCAGCGTGCCGACGACGGCTGCCGCGCCGATGGCCAGAATTTCCCCCCAGCGTTCCAGCACCCGGTGGCGAAAGGCCAGGTATACGCCGACGGCCAGGACGACCACCAGGATGGCCAGCGCGACGAGCACGATGATCTGCCAGGTGGGGACGATTTGCCCGGGCTCCTGCTCCACGGCCCTGGCATAGTCGGGTAGAAGGGGGGTGGCGTAGGTCAGGACCAGGGCGATGGCCACCACAGCGAGGATTCCCCCGGCGGCGATATAGACCTTCCAGGGCCGAGGCTCCCGAAGCGCCCGGTAGGCCAGGTAGGCCAGGATGCCGATGAACAGGCGCGGCAGGACGGAGATGAGCGGGTTCTGGAAGAAGATGTCTCCAGGCCCGGTGGGTGCGACAAAGGCCCAGATGAGGCTGAACAGGCCAAAGAGGAAGCCGATCATCGTACCCACCAGTGGGCCCTCCAGGACGGCTCCGATGATCACCGGGATGTGCATAACGGTGATGGCGATGCCCAGCACAAAGGGGATGAAGCCGACGCGGGTAGCACCCAGCACGATAGCGATGGCGCTCAGGGCGGCAGTAACGACGATCTGACGGGTGGTGATTTTCATGGCAACCTCCTTTTCTTCTTCAAGATACGGGTCAGACAGTTGGGTCGGGTTTACACCTTCTCGCGTTTTAGAGCGGCATAACCCCTCGATCCAGAAAGAATACCAGGGCCGTGATGGCCAGGGATAGGGCCAGGGCCAGGAAGTCGGCCGGCCGCATCTGTAGACGCACCAGGGATGTCCGTCCTCGTCCACCCGCATACCCCCGTGCCTCCATCGCCAGGGCCAGTTCCTCGGCCCGACGCAGGGCGGCGAGGAAAAGGGGAATCAGGAGCGGCAGCATCCGGCGTATACGGGTGAAAAAGTTGCCCCGCCCGCGGCCGAAATCGGCCCCCCGCGCTGCCTGGGCCTTGAGCAGACGTTCCAGTTCCCGCCCCAGAAGGGGGATAAATTGCAGCGTGATCGCTACCATCAGGGCCAGTTCGTGGGCCGGCAGATGTAGCCGCTGCAGGGGCCGCAACATCCCCTCCACGGCGTGGACCAGGTCCGTGGTATCGGCGATGGCGGTGAGGAGCGTCAGAAGAAGGGCGATGGCGACCATGCGCAGCAGAATGGAGGCGGTATCGAGCAGGCTGGCGGCGCTGATGAGGATCGGTCCCCATTGCCACACGACGGCGCTGCCTTCAGCAACGGCGGCTTCATGGGGGTAAAAGAGCAGCTGCAGGACCAGGACGAAGCCAAAGAGGGGCAGAAGAGGCCGGAGTCCGCGGAGTCCATAGCCCAGCGGGAGGCGGGCCAGGCCGAACAGGCCCAGTACCAGCGTCAGCCCCAGAAAGGCGATGGTCAGCCGGGCACAGGCCATCAGCGCCAGCATGAGCAGGAGGATGCCGGTCAATCGGACCCGGGGGTCCAGCCGGTGCAGAGGCGAGCCGGCAGGCAGGTACTGGCCGAAAGAGAGGGAGCGCAATACCTCAAAATCGCTCATCGAAGCACCTCCTCCAGGATGGAGAGGGCCTCTTCCAGAGTGAGCGCGTCGCCGCGCACCGGCAGGCCGGCCTGGGCCAGTTCCCTCAACATCCCGGTCACGACCGGCACCTCCAACCCCCACCGGGCCAGGGCCTCGCCCTGGGCGAATACCTCCCGGGTGGTCCCCTCCAGCACCACCCGTCCCTCGACCAGGACGTAAACCTGGTCGGCCAGGCCGGCGATCTCCTCCATCGAGTGGGAGGCCCAGACGATGGCCCGGCCCTCCCGCCGATGCCACTCCCGAAGCAGGGCCAGGAGTTCCCGGCGGCCACGGGGGTCCAGCCCGGCCAGCGGTTCGTCCAGCACCAGCACCTCCGGCTCCAACGCCAGCACGCCGGCCAGCGCCACCCGACGGCGTTCGCCGGCGCTGAGGGCAAAGGTGAGCCGGTTATCGAAGGAAGAGGGCAGGCCGGCCGCCTCCATCGCCCGGCGCACCCGCACCTGCACTTCCTCCCGCGGCAGGCCCAAACTCAGCGGCCCGAAAGCCACGTCGTCGGCCACATAGCGCTCGAAAATCTGATCCTCCGGGTTCTGGAAGAGAAGGACGACCCGTCTCCGGATGTCGCGCAGGTCCACGCGGGGGTCGGCGAGGTCCTCCCCCAGCACACGCACCGAACCGCGCTGGGGGCGTAAAAGGCCGTTCAGGTGCTGGAGAAGGGTGGACTTGCCCGATCCGGTTGGCCCGATGAGGCCGACGATCTCGCCGGCCCGGACGACAAGGTGGACGCCGCGGAGGGCGGCCGTCTCCAGGGGGGTCCCGCGCATATAGGTATAGTGGAGGTCGTGTACCTCGATCAGGGCTCGGTCCATCGTCTGCCTCTGTGGATACGCTCCCGGACGGCCGCGACAAACTCGGCCGGGGTCAGCAGGCCGTCCGGGAAGTCGGGAATACGGGCATGTAAGGCGCGGGAAAGCCGGACCAGCGGCGGAACGTCCAGGCCCAGGGCATACAGCCTTTCCTCCTGCGCCAGCACCTCGCGGGGCGAACCCTGAAGGACGATGCGTCCCTCGGCCATGACGACGACCCGCTCAGCCCAGACAACCTCTTCCATATCCTGGGTAATGGCAACGACGGTCATTCCCCGATGATAGAGTTCCCGGACGATCTCCAAGACGGCCCACCGGCCGGCCGGGTCGAGCATCGAGGTGGCCTCGTCCAGCACCAGACAGCGGGGCAGCATGGCCAGCGCCCCGGCCAGGGCCAGCCGTTGCTTCTGGCCACCGGAGAGGTGTTGAGGCGCACGATGCCGCTGTGCCGAAAGGCCGACCACCTCCAGCGCCCAGTCCACCCGGCGACGCAACTCCTCCTCCGGCACCCCCAGGTTCTCCGGGCCGAAGGCGACGTCCTCCTCCACCACCGTGGCGACGACCTGGCTGTCCGGGTTCTGAAAGACCATTGCCACCGTGCGGCGAATCGCCTGCCAGCAGTGTGGGTCCTTTGTGTTCATTCCCTGTACCCAGACATCCCCCTCGGTGGGCAGAAGCAGGGCGTTAAGGTGGCGGGCCAGAGTTGTCTTGCCGGAGCCGTTGGGGCCGATGAGGGCGATATACTCGCCCGGCCAGATGTCCAGGTCAATGCCGTTGAGCGCCGGCCGGAGAGACCCGCCGGCAGGGTACGCAAAATGCAGGTTCCGGACGCAGATCAGGGGTTCGTCCATCCTCCACGCCTACCTGTTTCTCCGGGGAAGGAAGGGAGACGTCGGCAGACGAGGGGAGAAGCGGCCAACCGGCCGGGGAAAAGGGGGAGATCCCCACAAAAAATCCTCCAGGGCTCCCCGGAGGATGATGCTCTTTCCATCGCCACCTCGCCGTCTCGGTCGCCCTGCGATCCCAGCGACGATCCTGAACTATGCCTGCACTTGCGGCCGCCGGCCGCCCTGGCTCACCGCCCACCCGGGGGTCGGTGGCAAAGTCATGATACCACAAAATTCGGCCCGGTGCAACTTGACATCCCTCCTGCCCCGTGGTACACTGGCAGCGCAAAACGCAAGAGAAGGAGACCGTATGGGTACACGGAAAGCGAACAACTCCTGGAGCGGCCGGCTGGAACTCCTGGCCCTGGTGGCCGTCGTTCTGGCCGTGCTGATTCTGGTGGTTATCTGGCCCCGCTCCTGCGCCTGGAAGGCTCCCCTACCCACGCCGTTGCCCTGGACCGAGGTGCCGGGGCGGTTCCTCATCCCGACCCTGACCCCCGTCCCACCCACGATGCCGGCCCCTCCCACGCCGGTCGTCACGCCGACGCCATAAGGCGACGGTCCCGGCCGGGCGATGCCCGGAAGGGGCTACCGGGTGAAGGGTGTGCATAGGCGACATCTCCTAAAGGCTCAATCCCCTCTGCGTCAGCCTCTCCAGCACCAAGGTCCGAACGCGTTTCGCCAGAGTGATGGCCCTTTGGGTTTCTTCGAGATCCGGGAGAGCAAATTCCTCCGCGTAACGCATCTCGGTTGCATAGGGAGTCAAGTCATCCACCCCCCACTCCATCATCTCGACGAACGAAGGATCGATCTGCCCACATCGCGCAATCAACGCCGCCAAGCGATGCGTCCGGGGAGGTTCCTGGCGGTGGAAGATCAAGAATGCCTTAAGGTATTTTTCTGCGCACTGCTGCATGTGGAAGCACACCATATCGGTCGCCGGATCCGGCATACACATCTCGTCCTCGCCGATCTTGAGATCGTTCTCAGCCTTTTGAATCCAACGCCGAACGGTGGCCTCACTCATAGCGCGACACCCTCTTTCAGCGCATAATACGTGAGGCTGCCGACATCTCCTTCCCGTTCCCGCACCACGCGTTCTGATTGCACAAAGACGTCAACGACGGTTCCTTCCAAGGCCAGCCGCCAGCAGATGCGGGAGGCAATAGCGTGGCGGGTTTGGCGATCGGCATCGGCGTCGATGATCACATAAAAGTCCCAGTCGCTGTCAGGCCGGGCCTCTCCGCGGGCCCGGCTGCCGAAAAGGAGGAGACGTCGCACCCGGTAACCTGCGCCTTCCACCTCTTCCTGAATGATCCGTTTGACTTCCCTTAGAGTCTCTTCCATCGCTTACCACCGGATTAGCGGTTTCAGTAACTTCCACGGCGGGTCGCGCAGGTCTAGTCCCGTCCTCGAACTCCATCGTGCCGGGTGAAGTCGTCCAGAGAAGGATGGGTATCGCCAGCCAACTGCTGTGCTGAAACCGATCGCGGTAGATGAACTCGTTGCTTCCCGTATTCGCATAGAAACCGCCGGCTGTCGCCGCGACCAGAAAACCATGGGTTGCCCGGTCCAGTGCGCCGCGTCGTCCGGAATAGAACGCAGTGACCTGCAAACCTCCTTTATTTTACCATGAAGACGGGGGTTTATCAAGTAGGATGTCGGCATCAACTTTCCCCCTTATGGCTTGCACGCTTGGCCGGCACGGACAAGAAAGGGCACGGATGGCCCTTATCGGAGCCGAAGGAGGGTTTCCCCTTCCTTTCCGCCCGGCGGCTGCCAGGAGAACACCATCTCGAAACGCGGGCCGCCCAGATAGAGAAACTCCAAAAGTTCCTCCAGGGCCGGCTTCTCCGCGTCCCGCAGCCGAGCGTAACGGAAGACAACCACCTGACTGAGGTGGAAATACCCGACCTCGGTGGGGAGGGCCGTTGGCATATGCGCGAGCACGTGCCGAAAGATGGCCCCGTAAAGCCGGTCCAGGAAAGTGATGTAGGCGGCCCGGACCTCCCGTACCGTCCGGACCGAAGCCTTTCCTTTCCCGCTTTCCAGGGCGGCCAGGCGGTCATGAATCCGGCCCACCCACCGTCCTTTGACCACCGCTCCCCAGATGAACGCCTCCTCCAGGGCCTCCAGGACCATCCCGGCCAGCCGGCGCCACTCCCGCTCGGCCCGCTTGTTCGGCCAGGACCAGGTAAAGGTTTCGCGCACCTGTCGGAAAATCGTCCGCATGGCATCCAGGGTGAGGAGTTGTTCAGGGAAGTATTCCAGCCAATCGGAGCCCAACATCTTTTTCCTCCTTGACATTGTCGAAAAGATGTGCTACACTATTTTCCGGAGATACCGAAAACTTGTAGGGCAGGCTTTTTAACCTGCCCGGACGGCCTCTTCAGACCGTCCCACGCCTATTTTCGGACCGGTTCCAAGAGGATGACCGATGGGTTCGGAAATCTGGAGTGGCGAGGACATCCGTAACATCCTTCTGGCGATTTATGCCGCCAAAATATTGCCCGAACCGGATACCGGGGACAACAGCCCGACGACCTCCGAGGAACGTTTCTACCGCTGGGGATGCCGGGTGGCTACTCAGGCCCTCATGCTGGCCTTCGGGCTACCCCTGGAACAACTCGACCAGATTCCCCGCCAAACTTCCTCGCGGAAAAGGCCAAGGACGACCTCGGGCACCGAACACTGGTGGCTGGAGGACATCGAGAACATCGTCGCCGCCGTTTATCGCTCGGCCATTTCCGCCCAGGCCTGCCAGCAACCTTCTCCGCAGACCGACCGCTACTACCAGGGCATCGGCGAGGTCGTCTCGGCCCTCCTCCAGGCACTCGGTAGCCGGCAAGATCCCCGGCGCTGGTCCAAGCAGGTTTCCGCAGACCGCTTCTGGCGGGAACCGACCGGGCTACCCCCCAGGCTCATCGGCAAAGAAACCGAACCTTCCTCCTGACCCTCCTTTCATCCCCCCTCCTTCTTTCCGGCCGCTCCGGCCTCCGGTTTCGTTATCCCCGGCCTCAGGGCCGGCCGGCCCTCCTCCGCCGGTTTTTCCAGTTCCTCGCGCTCTTCCCGGTAATAAGGCCGGGCCAGTTCCAGGAATTTCTCCAGAACCGACCCCAGCGTGGCCATCAAATTGAGAAGGAGGTACGACCTCTGCCCGGCCTCTTCGGGAATGGCTTCCTTGATCCGGTCCATCGCCTGTCGCAGCCCTTCGGAGATGCCGATGACGGCGCTCCGCTGGGTCCGTGCCCATCCTAGGTCCACCCTCTGGCGAATCGGCAGGGCCAGCAGGGCCCGGATTTCGCCCGGCACCTCCACATCCCCCATATCAATCCCAACCAGGTGCACACCGCACCTCTGCAGGTCCGAACGCGCCGCCTCCGTCACCTCCTGGAGAAAATTCTGCCGGGCATTCCTGCCCCCGTCCCCCTGAACCAGAGCCAGGAGGTCGTATCGGGAAGCCACCTGTCGCAGGTGGTATTCGATCATCCCCACCACCCGCCGGCCCCATTCGATCCGCTCCCCCTTTTCATTGTAGAGCAGCCCGCCCCGGTAGACCAGATCGAGCACGGCCTGCTCGGAGTAGCCGTAATCGGCCTGCTGGGGATATTCGGTGGCTACCTGGAAGAGGACCCAGAGCGGCTTGATGTCGAACTTCAGGCCATCCCGGGTCTGGATATCCTTGATCTCGGCCTGGCGCAGTTGCGGACGCAGGTCAATCACATGGGCCACGCGCTCGAAACGTCGGGTATAGACGATGCCGGGGCCGTGCACCTGGGTGAATTTTCCGCTCCGCTCAAAGACGGCGGCCAGGCCGTTTTCGATGACGACGATGGCCGGCGCCCCCAGCCGGGCAAAGAGAGAAGCCAGCGGTCCGGCCGGCCGCACCGTCTTGACCTCCAGGTCCTTCTGGCGCACCATCTGAACGGCCGGAGAACCCAGAAAGGCGCTGGACACCCAGAAGAGGAATCCGTACCAGCGGGATCCGGGTTCGTCATGGAGGGCGAAGAGGATGCCGACGGAGTGCTCGATCAGGAAGATAATCATGAGGAGCCAAAAGAGGACGCCCAGCCACCCTCCTTGCCAGACCAGGTATCCACCCAGGCCCAGCACGAGTATGATCAGGCCCAGCCGCAAGAGCAACCGAATCCCTCTCCTGTCCCTGGGCACACGATCCCTTTCCTCCTCGGGGATCTCGAGATCCTCCATGGCTTTTCTTCTCCTGGTGAACCACAGTAATCCGGCCTGTCTACAGTTTACCCGCAAAGGTGCCCTTTGTCAACCTTGCGTATTCCCTGGGTGTGCCCCCAAAAAGTCGGGAAATCATCAGGCGGCCTTTTTCATTTGTTCCCAAGCCCAGGCCCATTCTCTTCCCCCACTCATCCTGATCATTTGAAGGAACGAACAGGCTTCGGTAACATGATCATTTGACTTGACGCGCCTTGACGTATGGGCCGGGTGCGCGCCATTTTTGTAGGGGCGTAATTAAATTGCGCCCCTGCTTTTGGCCAACAGGAGGGCACCTCCACGTTTCTCGCCTATGGTAGAATAGACGTGATCAGAACGAAAATAGAAGGTGCCCGGATGTATTGTACCACAGAAGAGTGTCAGGAGTTGCAGGACGAATTCCAAGCCGGGTAGGGGTAGGGCTTGCCCTGTCCCTACCCCATTCCCGAAAATTTGGGCAAGTCCCGACTTCCGAATATGAGGGCAAGGAAAGTACCTTCTGCCCGAAGAGACGGGGCCGAGG
>DAOUAK010000138.1:0-3662 GCA_034433695.1 Chloroflexia bacterium | reverse complement strand
GCCCCGCCGATGCGCCCACCTCGATGTAGAAATTCGAGCGTGTCCACGACAAAGAGGATGCGGATGCGTTCCCGGAGCATCTCCACCGCGCGCACCACTTCCTCCACCGCCTGGCCAGCCTCCAGCCGCCGCGCCGCCTCCAGCACCTGGAAGCCCAGGCCCATCGAGGTGGAAAGCGAATCCACGATAAAGATGGGCACTTCCGGAATCTGCTCCCTGGCCAGGAGCGCCGAGGGCACCGTGCCGCTCATCTTGGTGGAGATATGGATGGAGACGATGGCGGAGGCTCCACCCTCGATCAGGCGGCGGTAGGCCTCCAGAAAGTCGCCGGCCGAGGGCTGGGAGGTGGCCGGCATCACCGGGGAGGTGCGCAGCCGAGCATAAAACTGCTCCGGCGTGATGTCCACCCCATCGCGAAAGACCTCCTCCCCGAAGCGCACATAGAGCGGGACCACGGTGATGGAATAGCGTTCGAGCAATTCTGGGGGAAGATACGCCGTGCTGTCGGTCACGAGGGCTACCGCGCTCATGGAACAACCTCCTGGTACTTTCACGTGCCACGGCACCGGCCACCCCCTCGTGGCCCAGGCCGGACAGACCCATGCCTACCGGAAATCACCCGATCGCCGGGCTACAAGGGTATTATAGGCCGGCCGCCATTCCCCGTCAAGTTGCCTTGATAAAAAGGGGGAAGCCTCGAGCTGAAGGGGGGAGCTCGAGGCTTGGGCAGGATGGGCAGGGCATCCTGACAAAAATTAGTTTAGCACAACTTCGCCGATTTGTCAAATCAGAGGTAGGCCTGCTCTGTCTCCCGGTCGAAGATGTGCATATGGGCCATATTCATGACCACCTGCATCCGGTCCCCCGGCCATACCCGGGTCCGGCTGTCCATCCGCCCCAGGAAGGTGTGCGGTCCGCTCACCAGGTAAACGTACATCTCCGCTCCCAGCGGCTCGACTACATCCACCTGGGCCTCCACAATGTCCCCACCCTGGAGGCCGCCCGGCACAAAGGCAGCATCGTAGACATCCTCCGGCCGGATGCCGAAGACGATTTCGGCCGGCGCCCTCTTCTCGCGCAGGACGACCGCCTGGGCCGGCGGCACCCGCACCCGGAAGGAGCCGGCATCCACATACATCTCTTCTCCCTCGGCGACCAGCCGGGCCTCAAAGAAGTTCATCGCCGGGCTGCCGATGAAACCGGCCACGAAGCGGTTGGCCGGGTGGTCGTAGAGGTTTTGCGGGGTGTCGAGTTGCTGCAAGATGCCGTCCTTGAGCACGGCAATGCGCGTGCCCATGGTCATCGCCTCCACCTGGTCGTGGGTGACGTACACGACCGTCGTCTCCAGCCGCCGGTGAAGTTTGACCAGTTCGGCCCGCATGGCCACGCGCAACTTGGCATCCAGGTTGGAAAGCGGCTCGTCCATCAGGAAGACCTGGGGCTCGCGCACGATGGCCCGCCCCAGGGCCACCCGTTGCCGCTGCCCGCCCGAAAGCGCCCGGGGCTTGCGGTCGAGGAGGTGCTCGATGCCCAGAATCTGCGCCGCTTCCTTCACCCGCCGGTCGATCTCGGCCCGGTTCATCTTCCGCATCCGCAGCCCAAAGGCCATGTTGTCATAGACCGACATGTGGGGATAGAGCGCGTAGGATTGAAAGACCATGGCAATGTCCCGGTCCTTCGGAGGAACGTCGTTGACGACACGATCGCCGATCTTGATGATGCCGGAGGTCACCTCTTCCAACCCGGCCAGCAGACGCAAGGCCGTGGACTTACCACAGCCGGACGGCCCGACCAGGACCAGGAACTCTTTATCCTCGATAAAGATGTTCAGGTCGTTCACGGCGACGACTTCGCCGAAACGCTTGGTGACATGATCATACGTAATACTGGCCATCTCTTTTCCTCCTTTATCCTTTCACTGCCCCGACGGTCAGCCCGCTGACGACGTATTTCTGGAGCAGGAAAAAGACCAGAGTAACGGGAAGTGAAACCAGGATGGACATGGCGGCAAAGTTTGCCCAGGGGGTATTGCGCTCCCCCTGCATTCCGTACAGGGCCATGGCCAGGGTAAACTGGTTCATATTATCGGCCAGGAACTGCCAGGAAAGGACAAATTCCGTCCAGCCGGAGATAAAGCCGAAGAGGGCGGTTACGGCCAGGCCCGGCACGGCCAGGGGAAGCATAATCTGGAAAAAGGTCTGGGTAGGGGAAGCCCCGTCAATGAGGGCCGCCTCCTCCAGTTCCTTGGGGATGGTATCAATAAAGCCCTTCATATTCCAGATGGAAAAGGGCAGCGCCCCGGCCACCATAGCGATTCCCACCCCCCAGAGGGTCGTGCGCAGGTTGAACTCCTCCCCACCGCCGATGCCCCAGGCCCGCAAGGCGTTCAGGGCGAGCACCAGGCCCAGGGCCAAGAGGGCCAGCGGGAGGAAGAACCAGGGACGCTGGAAATGGCGGCGAAAGTTGCGCAGGCGCTCCTGCCATGCCAAGGACCGGCCCGGGGGTGGAGTGGTCACTCCCGGTAAGAGGCCCGGAAGTCCGCGTACCAAGGCCGGCCCGAGGAGCAGGACCACGGCCAGGCCGGCCAGAGTCCACTGCAGGACGCCGAAGAGGCCGCCCGGCAGTTGGGCAGCCCAGGAAGAAGCCGCCGGCACCATGAAAAGCACCACGCCCCATAGCCCCATAAAGGCCAGACAGGCCAGGCCAAGGCCCAGGTTTCGCCAACGACGGCGCTGTATCCCCTCCAGCACCCGCAGCAGGAACAGGATCGCCGCCACGGCGATCAGAAACCCTCCCACAAACCACAGGATCACCCGGAAAACGCTCGGTCCGACCTGGAAAGTGTTCAGGATGGCATACAGCGGGGCCAGCGTGGCGACCGAAGGCATCATCAGGACCAGGACAAAGCCGAGCATACCGGCCTGCCGGCCGGGAAACTGGAAGCGGGAAAACGCATAGGCCGCCGTCGTGCCGACCAGGATGCAGAAAAGGGCTACCCCCGTCGCCAACAAGGTACTGTTGAGGAGAAGTTGAGGAAAACTGACCGGGTTGAGCGTAGGCTGCTTGATGACCGAGGCAAAGGAGCGCAGGGAGGAGGCCCGCCAGTCCACGACCGAACGGCCGATGAGCCAGATGGCCGGGCTGTGCCGCCAGTCCCCCAAGTTGTCCTTGGAGATGGCCGAGGACTGCCCCCCGTTACAGAGGCCCACGGTTCCACCGGCCAGCCAGTAGGCCGGTCCGGTGACCACCTCCGTCCGATAGCCCTGGGGACAGGTGTAGCGGCGCTCGCCCTCCTTTTCCTTGAGCACGAGAGAACAGGTCGGTTCTTCCTCTTCTCCCAGTGGAGACACCAGGCCCTCGGCCTGGTCGGAAGCCAGCGGCTCCAGGACACCCCAGGAAAGAAGCCGGTTGTCCAGCAGCCAGAGGGTTGGTTGGCCCACCTGCTTCAGGCTCCAGCCCCGGGGCACGGCATAGGGCCGGCCTTCCCAGACAACCCAGCCGTCGGGACGGACGGCTTCTTCCAGCGGCAACAGGGCCTCGATCTGCACCTCATCCGGAAGGCGCGTGACCTGCCCCGGATAAATCAGGGTGTCGGCCCTCTTCGGAAGCAGCACGATCGGCGCCCAGGCGATGAGGTCGCTCCCGATCAGCCAGACGTGGGG